>NZ_PDDM01000016.1 GCF_002914585.1 Pseudanabaena sp. BC1403 | reverse complement strand
TAAACCTGTCTCCTGTTCTGTTGTTCGTTAATTGTCTATCCTAAGATCCTCCATCTTTTGGCTTCTTTTTATTCATGCAACAACGCCGTTTGGTTTTCTATCTAAAACTTTTTGTGTTAAGTCGTATACTAAACCTGAATACCTAGCTTTCATGACAAAATTGTTTGTTCTGCTCGATTCTCCCAATAACTAAGCATCTCTTCTGTTATGACAGACAAACTAGGACTTTCATAAATTTGTCCATCATCCATAATTACGGGACCAAATACAGGCTGATAATAAGTTCCCCATCTAGGATATAAATTTTCGTTGGTTTCACTAAACAAGAATGCAATTTTTTCGCTCTTTAGCTCGAAGCTTTCATCTCCACTAGTAATAGAATTCATTTTACTGGAAATATAGTAATCGCTATTAGCTTGCTCTGATATATCTAGTTCATTCAATAATTTTTCTAATTCTTGATTCATAACCTTTTCTTCGAGATTTAATACTTCTAATCTAGATTATTCAAATAAAAGATATTCTACTTAATCTGATTATAGGATATTTGGCTAGGCTTTATTTTTGCGTCAAATACCCTACACTACTATTTATTTCAATCTCTCAATTAACCGATCGCCTACTCTTAGAGCATTAGCAATAATCGTCAAAGCAGGACTCACCGCCGCATTAGATGGAAAGAAACTGCCATCTACAACGTAGAGATTATCGAGATTGTGGGCGCGGCAATCACGGTCTAAAACTGTAGTTATGGGATCATCACCAAAGCGACAGGTTCCGCATTGATTGGCGACTACTTGCAAAGGCGACTCGGCGCGGGGATGTAGGAAACCAGTACGGAAACCATCTAGGGACTTTTCGATATTTTTTAACACATCAGTCCAGCGATAAATTAAGCGATCGTGGGCTTCCGTGTTGTTGGGATTGTAATCGATATGGATTTTGTGATTTTCCCAACGCACCCGATTATTCGTGTCTGGCAAATCCTCCGTTTGTGCCCACCAGCCGATCGAATGGGTGGCTAACTGCTTTAGTCCGAAGTTGGGCATGAGCTTAGCAACAATAGAGAATACGGGTGGAGATTCGGCAAAAATGATATCGGTGAGCAGTCCGCCAGAGTTCTGAATATGTCCCATTGGATAGGGAAAATCCGCATCACCCCAGTAGAAATCATTCACATAAATAGATTTTTGGAAGGAGCCATTATTGGGCTTAGTGCTGAGTTGGACTACCGATGACAAAAGGCTTTTCATCAAATTTCGACCCACTTGATCGGAGCTATTGGCAAGCCCTTTGGGATGGGAATCATTTGCCGATCGCAACAGTAGCGCCGCCGAATTAATCGCGCCACAGGCAAGCACGACGATATCGCCTAAAAAGAGATAGGACTGTCCGCCCACTTCTGCTTCTACACCCTTCACCGATCGCCCCGATGGATTGGTATGTAAAGCGATTACTTTGGCTTGGGCTTTTAAGGTGACATTGGCAGATTTCAAGGCAGGGACGAGGCAACTTTCTTCAGAGTCGCTAGTGGGGTCATCTTCTTGACGGGTCAAGCCGAGGGGAATTGTCGATGGATGCAAACCTTGATTAGCGATCGCCTCATAGATTTTTTGCATCTCAGGCTCATGACTGACCGCAGGATAGGGATAATTAGCGCTGTGAGTTGGTTCGGTACTGTCAGTTTGTGACTCGCCATGCACCTTATACAGCTTTTCGGCTTCGGTGTAATAAGGCTCAAACTCGTCATACTTCACACACCATTCTGGCGAAATTCCCGCTTGATGAGTAACTTCTTCAAAATCCTTCTCACGTCGCCGTAATAGAGCCGCACCATAGATTTTCGTATTACCACCGATCGCATAGTTAGTCTGCGGTGAAAATGGCTCGCCTGTGTGGTCATACCATTGCTCAGGTGCATGATAGCGATCGCGCTGAAAGATATCGATATTACTGCGATTCTGTTCTTCGAGGGGCATAAAATCACCACGTTCCAGAATCAGAATTTTCTTACCTGTGGAAGCCAGTTTATAGGCAAGGGTTCCTCCCCCTGCACCAGTTCCCACAATAATCACATCGTAATAATTGTCATCAATAATCATTGGGTTTCCTCATTGCCACACATAAATCAACGTAAACAACGCAATCCAAATCACATCGACAAAATGCCAGAATAGCGAGGTTGCCTCAATGCCATATAAACCTTTATCATATTCATTGGGAAAGAACGATCGCACTAACATGATTAGCTGCAACAGCACACCTGTGAAAACGTGTAAGCCATGAAAGCCCGTCAGCAAATAGAAACTACCGCCAAACACGCCATCACCAAAGCCAAAGGCTAAACCGCTCCACTCCACTGCTTGACCGTAAAGGAAGTAGCTACCCATTGCGATCGTCAGCAACCAGAAGGCGCGAAAGCCCCAAAGCTGCTTTTTATGGAGGAATTTCTCAGCGATATAGATCGTGAAGCTGCTAGAAACCAGAATGATCGTATTAATCGTTGGTTCTTTAATTTCTAAACCTGTAACTCCCACTGGCAGCCAATTGAGAGATGTCGTTTTATAGACAATATAGGCAGCGAAAAAGCTCAAGAAAATGACACTTTCGGAAAGTAGGAAGACGATAAAGCCAAACAACCGATTATCTGAATGCTCGTGATGCGAGGCTTCATGGACAACTTCTAAAATGGGATTGGCACTATCAACAGAACTATTAACTGGTTGCATGAGCTACCTCCAACTTATCAGGATTAGAAACTAAGGGTTCATCTTTGCCATAGCCGTAGGGTTCCGAAATCACAATTGGTAACTCCTCAAAGTTCTCATGGGATGGCGGCGAAGAAACTAGCCATTCCAAACCGATCGCTCGCCAAGGATTCTTGGGAGCTTTTTCACCCTGTACCCAAGAGCTAACCATATTGAGAATGAAAGGAATTGTTGATACGCCCAACAGAAAACCGCCAAGACTAGCGATCACATTCCAGAAAGCGAACTCTGGATCGTAGGAGGCAACTCGGCGGGGCATTCCCTGCAAACCGAGGGGGTGCATCGGAAAGAAACAGGCATTTGTACCGATAAAGGTGAGAATGAAATGGAGCTTCCCTAAACCTTCGGAATACATTCTCCCTGTCATTTTTGGGAACCAATGATAGAGCGCTGCATAGATACCGAGAACCGTCGCGCCATAAATTACATAGTGGAAATGTCCTACCACGAAGTAAGTATTATTCACATGAATGTCCACGGGAACCGCCGCCAGCATGATTCCCGTAATTCCTGCGAAGACAAACATTACCAACGCACCTAAGCTGAAGAGCATCGCTGTAGTTAACTTGATCTTGCCACCCCATATGGTTGCAACCCATGCAAATACCTTGATTCCCGTCGGTACTGAGATCAGCATCGTCGTTGCCATAAATAGCATCCGCATCCAGCTAGGTGTTCCACTAGCAAACATATGATGCACCCAAACCACGGCACTCAATCCCGTAATAATCAACGAAGATACCGCCACGACTTTGTAACCAAAGAGCGGCTTACGGGCATAGACAGGGAAAATCTCTGAGAAGATACCAAATACGGGCAGAATAATTACATAGACCGCAGGATGGGAATAGAACCAGAAAAAATGTTGAAAGAGAACGGGATCGCCGCCCTTGGCTGGGTCGAAGAAACTAGTCCCGAAGGTTAAATCCGATAGCAGCATCACCGCTCCTGCGGTCAAGGCTGGCAAACCAAATAGTTGAATAATCTGCGCAGCAAGAACTGTCCACACAAATACAGGCATTCGGAACCAAGTCATTCCCGTAGTCCGCATTCGGAAAATTGTGGTCACGAAGTTAATCGCGCCCATAATCGAAGCTACGCCCGAAATGGCAACGGCAAGCAACCAAAGGAACTGACCGTTCACAATATTCCCCGTAGGATTTTGCAAACTTACGGGTGGATAAGCCCACCAGCCAGACTGAGCCGAACCTCCTGGCACGAAAAAGCTCGCCATCAGGATAATTCCAAATACGGGAACCATCCAAAAGGCGATCGCATTTAAACGTGGAAAAGCCATATCGCGAGCACCGATCATCAATGGCACTAGGTAATTAGATATTCCTAGAAGTACGGGAAATGTCCAGAGAAACAGCATGATCGTGCCGTGCATCGTGAACATGGAGTTATACACAGCGCGATCGACTAAATCCGATTCAGGGGTAATCAGTTCGCCCCGTATCACCATCGCCAGAACGCCACCAATGAGAAAAAAGATAAAAGAAGTAACAATATACTGAATCCCAATCACTTTATGATCGGTACTAAATCCAAAAAATCGCCGCCAGTCTTCGGGTTGTTCAGACTGAGGTGGAAGATCGGCGATCGCATCAATAGAAATGTTTGCCATGATTGCTCTTGAGGAATTTAATTTGAAATTGAATAATTCACTACTGGCGGAGCCGCAGGGATAACTGTCATTAACAGCAGGACTATAAGCATATACTGGCTTAGCATTGGAAGCATCTGCCAACCATTTTGAAGTGAATAAATTACAACATAAATAGGCGGCTATTATGTCTAATGAGTTTTAAGACAGATCCATTCTTCACATGAGACAGGTGATCGGGCAAGTACGGCATTGTAATACTGTATATGTCGGCAGTTAATTCGTGGGAAATCTTAAACTCAATACACCAATCTTTATCAAGGTCTTCTTTAACATTCAAAACCCAACCATCAATTACCTCACCACCATTTTTAAGGATTGTAGAAGCTCTATGTTTTGCCCATATAGTTTCAACCCAGTTGAACAGGACAGGGTTATAAAAAATAGAAAGCAAATTCAGTGTTGCCAAGCCCATCACCCCAAATCCAGCAAATTGGATTAGCACTGCAACCTGAGGTAAATTCCAAATGTTTAGTGCCTTTGCCAATTCAATTAGACCGCTAGCCAAACTAAATGGAATTAAGATTAGCCCGATCACAAATAAAATCGGCATTTGAAAAGCTCTATAGATACCATCCACAATCCTTAATCGCTCTGGCAAATTGGATTCGCCACGAATGAACGCTTGATTTTGGGGATAAAATAGTACGCGAGAATCAAACCCACTAACCATAGATAAACCACCCTAGCTTATAATTTTTTGTTCAAAACATTTGAATAATTCACCACAGGTGGAGCCGCAGGGATAACCGTCGCCCAATTATTTGCATTAGCTCGTTTAGCATATTCATTAGACGCACGATTATAGGCAGCTACAGGCTTAACATTAGAAGCATCCACCAACCATTTTTGATAGGCTTCAGGTGATTCCACTACTACATCTGTTTGCATCGCCGCAAAATAAGTGCCGCTATATTGCGAATCTCGCAAGCGATATTTCCCTTCGCGAATCGGTGTAAATTCAAAATCAATAACGCGCCCTGGAATTACATCTTGCTTCACCCGAAAAGCAGGGATATACAAGCCATGCAGCACATCTGCCGAATGAAGTACTAACTTAATCCTGCGATTATTGGGTAAATGTAATTCTGTACTACTAACATCGATACTAGTGCCTTTGCCATAAACGAACTCCCACGACCATTGCCGCGCAAATACATCAATTTTTTCTGTAGGCGCAGTTTCATCTCGATCTATTTGCGCTGCTTGAGCCGCTTCAATGATATGTCCATGATGAGCGTGTTCCATTGGTCCCAAAATCGACATCTGGTCGTAGATTTGATAGCTATAGGCGGCAATCCAAATCACCAAGGCAAAAGGAATCGCAGTCCAGATAATTTCTAATTTGACATTACCTTCGATATGAGGCCCATCACTATAGTCATATTTTCCTGCGCGTTGAAACAAGATGGAATAGGTCAAAGTGCCAACTACACCAAGAAAAATAAAAGTTCCTAATGTCACTAAAAAGCTAAATAGGTTATCCACCAAAATCGATTCTGCGGAAGCTTGCGGCGGGAACCATGTATAGGCAGCTTGTCCCATCCAGAGACTGATGAGGGCGATCGCGATCGCCACACCCACCAAAGTTAAAATCGTGCGTAGTTTCATAGATCTCCCTATTTCAGTAACTGATTGAGATCGACATTCTTACCCAAGCGTAACAGGCGATCGGCAGTGATATGCACCCCAAACTCTGAGGCAAGCTGTGCGCCCAAAGTCCCATGCACAAACATGATCGCAAAAATTACCAATCCTGCCAGCAAATAGCTCCATTGCACCTGTTGACCCATATCCTTGCGCCAAAGAAAACGCTGAAAGCCACGCCAGACAGTCATTCCTACAATCAGCGCCAACAAAAGCACACCGCCGACACCATGCCAGATCATCGTCTCCATCGCTTGAAATCCCCAAGCACTTTTGACATTCTCATCAGGTGTAGCTAGTAAGATTTCGTAAAAACCCGCGCCGACAGTGAAGAAAGTGATAATTGAGGCGGCGACCATGTTGTACCAACCGACATCAAAAAAGTTCGACCTCGCCGCAGGGATCGCCATAAATTTAAATAGAGGTTTTTCTAAAACGAAAAATACGCCCACAAAATCAAACCCGATCGCTACAATGAATAAGCCAAGGGTCATGTGAACTAGATTGGGATGGATGGGAATGCTATAGGGCAAACCATTTAAGCCCAATTGACCATGTAATTGATCGATTAAAGTCGCAATCATTTCAAACCAGCCTCCTTTAAAGCTTCTACCACTGGTATGGTATGTAGTCCATAGACCCAAACCAGTAGATCGCCTAAATAAACTTGAAAAAGAACTATTCCTGTGAGTAACAAACCTGCGCCCAGAAATGAAACAGGTAAGGTCTTAGGATCATTAACTCGTAGCACATAGCGCCATCCCGTAATCGCAGCAATGATTCCCGATAGCGACCAACCGATGATGGTATGTAAATTCAATGTAGGTTCTACTGAACTATAAGGTTCTGCGAGTCCTGCTTCAATTTGTCCAAAGATAATCGCAATAAAGATAGAAATTGTGGCAAAAAATAGATTCCACCAGCTCACTTCGTAGAGTCGAGGGTTACGGGTGAAGTAGCCGATCGCATCGCATACCACTGCAAACAACACCATTGCGATCACAAAATGCACCACAATCGGATGAATTGTGTCGGGATATGGCAAATTATGATCATTTAACGGTGGAAGGTATTCCAGCATAGTATTTTCAATACTCAATGAAGGATTAGATTTGCGGATGCAGCTATTTTAGTCTAAACAAATGAGAATAAGCTCTTGTAAATGTTTATCTGGATTTTAAGAATATGCCTAAGATTTGGTTGCTAGAGATTTCAAAAAGCCATTACTACTACGAGGCTTTGCCATCCTCGTGTGAATAGGCGATCTAAGTCAAAAGACAACTCGTCAAAGCTCAAGCGATCTATTAAGTAGGGCTTCCTGAAAAAGTCTACAGAGCTAATTTAAAGGCAATACAGCTTTAAAAATAGTATTTTGTCGCATATTTCCCAAATTTACCCAGCGATTTTCTACTGAAGTGCAAGGGTTTTGAGCCTCTAGATGCTATAACCTTGCACTTTTTATGACAAAAAAACTTAAAGCCCTTATGTAGTAAGCTTTTGTACTTTTTCAGGAAGCACTAAGTAGATGAGCATAATTAATTACAAACTCAAAACCGTAAGGTTAATCTCCGCATGGGGCGTAATACCAATTCACAAAAGTGTGACAACACTTTTGTGAACTAAAAAACAAACCCTGTAAGGGTTTTAAAATCACAAAATGGCTGCGCCACTTTGTGATTTGGTATAATCTTACGGTTTTGGGTAATTTAGGTACTTAAGGTTTTAAAGTTTTCTTTTTGCCTGCGGCAAAATCTCCACAAGATTCCAGTCCAATGGTTGAAGCCATCACTCAGGTTTAGCTCTAAACTTGGTGTAAGTTGATCGCACACATCAGGAAATTTAAGGATGGATACTTGGGAAAGCTTTCGGATGGCAGGCAAAACCCTTGCCGCTAATCGCTTGCGTAGCACATTGACGATGCTCGGTATCATCATCGGCAATGCCTCGGTAATTTTGATGGTTGGGATCGGTCAAGGCGCACAAAAATATGCTGCTGAACAGTTTCAGTCCCTTGGTACTGACGTAATTTTTGTGATTACTGGTACAGACAATGCGCGACGGAATGTAATTGCGCCGCCCAATCGCTTAGTACTTGCCGATGCCGAAGCGATCGCTACCCAAGTACCTACCGTTCGCAGTGTTGCCGCGCAGATTAATGGCTCCGAGCTGGCGATCGCAGGTAACAATACTAAACGTGCCACCCTGATCGGGACGACGGACACCTATGCGATCGTCCGCAATGCCGAAGTTAGCGCAGGTCGCTTTTTTAACGAGGAAGATATTAAGCGGAATGCGCGAGTGATCACAGTCGGAGCTGCGATCGCGAAAGAGTTATTTCCACAGGGATCGGCTATTGGACAGACGGTGAGAATGCGCGGTACTAGCTATGAAGTGATCGGCATAATGTCGGAAAAAGGCGCTTTTCTGGGTACGAACCAAGATGACACAATTTTTATGCCGATTACGACCATGTCTAGCCGACTGACTGGCAAAACTTCCCCCTATGGAGTTGCTGTTGCTGTAATTAATGTGTCAGCAACTAGTAACGACAATGTAGACGCTGCTCAATTCCAAATCTCAAATCTATTGCGATTGCGCCACCGTACTTCTGATGTCAATGCTGACGATACATTTACAATTCGTACCCAACAGGACGCGCTAGCAATTGTTGGGAATATTACAGGTGCATTAACGATCATGCTTGCTGCGATCGCAGGTATTTCCCTACTAGTTGGCGGTATTGGCATTATGAATATTATGCTGGTGTCAGTCACTGAGCGCACAAGCGAAATCGGACTTCGCAAAGCGATTGGTGCTTCACCCAGCGATATTCTCACCCAGTTCACAATTGAAGCGGTGATTTTGTCGTTGCTAGGTGGTGCAATCGGTACAGGTATTGGCGTTGGCGGCATTCTACTGATCGCCGCAGTTTCTCCATTACAAGCTGGTGTATCCATCAGCGCAATATGCCTTGCTGTGGGAGTATCGGGTGGGATTGGTCTATTTTTTGGCATCTTTCCTGCGCGACAAGCAGCCCGACTCGATCCAATTGTGGCTTTGAGAAGTATTTAGCCTGCTTTGATGGGTTACGGCTACGCCTAACCCATCCTACTTTTTTCTTTTTTCCTTTCTTCTTTTTCCTTAAAAAATGACTACTACTAGTGCGATCGCATCAATTCCCGAAATAGCTGATGATTCTCGCCGTGAAATCGTCCGACTGAATAATGTTTGTAAATTTTATGGTCGGGACGATACGCTAGTGAAGGCACTAGATGATGTTAGCTTTGTGATTAAAGAAGGCGAATATTGCGCGATCATGGGTGCTTCTGGCTCGGGTAAATCTACTTGTATGAACATCATTGGTTGCCTTGATAGCAGCACGTCAGGGCAATATTTTCTAGATGAACAAGATGTCTCTCATATGGAGGAACGCGATCTTGCTAAAGTTCGCAATCTCAAAATCGGCTTCATCTTTCAGCAATATCATCTGTTACCACAACTCTCAGCAATGGAGAATGTGATGTTGCCAATGGCTTATGCCAATATTCGTCCTAAGGAACAAAAAGAACGGGCGGCGGCAGCGCTGGAACGGGTTGCGATGGGACATCGGTTAAATAATCGACCGAATCAAATGTCGGGTGGACAACAGCAGAGAGTTGCGATCGCAAGGGCGATCGTTAATAATCCTGTAATGTTGCTAGCCGATGAACCCACAGGGGCGCTAGATTCGCATACTACTCAGGAAGTAATGGAACTATTTGGTGAGTTGAATGCTAGTGGTATTACAGTGGTGATGGTCACACACGAAGCTGATGTAGCTCGAAATTCGCATCGGATTATCTGGTTCCGCGATGGTCAAATCATTCACGATCGCCTCTCGCCGTCGGATCTAAACCATGTAATTTGATTAGGAAAACTCTAAAAACGATCCATATAAAACCCCAAAACGTTATGGCGGGCTTAGCTCGCCACAACGTTTTGGGGATCAATTATTTATTTTTTCTATTTGAGGTCAAAGCGATCAAGGTTCATCACCTTGTCCCACGCCGCTACAAAGTCATGCACAGTCATGCACAAACCTCGACTAAGAGTCCTTACATCCGTATACTTCCGCAAGCGCTCGTAGCTGCGAGGTTGAACCGAAAATGAGGTCAACACGAGTACCAGTCCACTTGAGTTCGCCCGTCTTGCGATCGCGTCCCTCAAACAGATATTGGCTCGGCTCCTTAATTGATAGGCTGCCCCGTCTCTTTATCATCGGGGTTGCTGACTTGTATCGACTTCCTAAATTATGTCAAAAGCCTAATTGATCGAGCCTGACATTTATAAGCCAAAAATACAATTATTTTTAACACTTAATATCTCTACAACTTCAAAATTCTAAATTTATCTTTCCCTGAACTTCTGATATGATCTAATTAATAGAGCTACGGCTCCAAATAAAAGGATAATTAGTCCTAACAACGTAAACATTCCAAAGAAAAGCATAACAGCAAAACCGACTGGTCCATCAGCGCCTTTTAATCCTAGATTAGTGAGAATAATGCTTCCAATAATTAGAATATTAGATATTGCAAACGTAATTTGAATGCCTTTAGTTAGCTTTAAATATTTATACAGGCAAGTGAATCTTAGGCACAAAAAGACTCCCGTGACAAGGACGTAAAAGGTGGCAGATGACGATAATAAGGCAACTAAAGTGGGAGGTAAGAAATGATAAAATCCAGTCAAAATTCCTATCCAAGGGATTGCAAAGTATAGAAGAATTGAGAATCCAATGGCAATATTGAGTATATTCATTCTGAAAAGATATTCCCAAGGAAATTCGAGTTTTTTGTTTTAATTTTTTTTCTGTAAGGATTTGAGAGCGCAAAGCTCTCAAATCCTTATTGATTTTCGATCGCAATCGCTTCAATTTCGTCAGCAGGAGAAAAGCCAAAAATTTGTGCGTAGAAATAGAACTCACCATCGAGGGCGCGTTTGATATTTTCGGCTTTGCGGAAGCCGTGCTGTTCGCCTTCAAAGGGAACGTAGGCAACGGGTAAACCCTTTTGACGTAGAGCATCCACCATCATTTCCGCTTGATTGGGTGGCACGACCTTATCTTCTAAACCTTGGAAAAAGGCGATCGCACAGGAAAGTTTTTCGGTGAAATGAATGGGCGATCGCTGAATGTAAATTTCTTTCTGTTCAGGATATTTGCCGATTAGACTATCGAGATAGCGTGACTCAAATTTATGGGTATCCGTAGCAAGAGCTTCGAGATCGCAAATGCCATAATGACTAGCCCCTGCTTTGAAATCATCGCGAAATGTCAAGGCGCAAAGTGTCGTATAGCCGCCAGCACTCCCTCCCGAAATCGCAAGGCGATCGCCATCTACTAAACCCTTATCGGCAAGAAATTTCGCTCCATTTGCGCAGTCATCCACATCGACGATGCCCCAATTCCCCTTAAGGCGATCGCGATATTCGCGTCCATAGCCTGTACTGCCGCCATAGTTCACATCTAGCACCGCAAAGCCACGACTTGTCCAATATTGAATGCCGAGGCTTAAACTTCCTGAAGTCGAAGCGGTGGGGCCACCATGACTTTTGACTAACAAAGGTGGTTTTTCGGAATCATCTGCTTGAAAATCTTTGTTTTTCGGAGGATAGAATAATCCATAGGATGTCTTCCCATTTTCGGTGGGAAACTCTATCGGCTGAGCTGCGGAAATATAGTCTGGGTCAAGCTGTAGATCTGAGGCAACCCGTACTTTTTGATAAGTTCCTGTTCGCAAATCCATTAATATGATCGCAGTTGGCTCCGTTGCCGAACCACCATGAAAAACAGCGTGATCGCCTTCGCAGTGCAATCCTGAGATGGAACTAAAGGGCGTAGAGATTTCTTGTAAACCTATTTCTAGATTAGCAGGATCGAGAATTGCTAAATGAGATTTACCATGTTCTGTATAGGAACAGAGGATTTTACCATCACCTGTAAAGTCATAGGTAGACATGCCAAATACCCACTGCGGTAAACCAAACTCAGCAGACTTTGGACAGATAGCTTCAATAGCAATATCTTCTACTGAAGTACGATAAAGATTCCACCAACCTGTGCGATCGCTAACAAAGTAGAGCTTCCCATCGGGTGACCATTCTGGCTGAAATATAGATTCTTCAGTACCTCCTGCGACCAGTTGTGGATTTTGAATTGTGAGAACGCCTGTATCTGATTCCACAAGATCGGCTACCCAAAGTTCAGTTCCATCCCAAGGCATATTCGGGTGATTCCAACTAATCCATGCGAGTTTATCGCCAGTAGAATTCAATCTAGGCGAAGCATAAAAATCTGCTCCTGTGACCAATACCTGAATATCTTCGCCGTTGCTGGTATCTACCGCCACCAAAGTATTAATCGGCTCACCTCCACTCGTATGATCTTCGCGAACACAAATCAACTTGCCATAAATCCGATTCCAAACAAAATCGGCATAACGATAGGCACTTTCGGTCGTCAGTGGTTTGCATGATCCACCGCCAACTTTACGATAAATGCGGCGATCGCTAAAGTTAGAGAAATAGATACGTCCATCGCTTACCAGATATTCGCCGCCGCCGTATTCATGGACTAGCGATCGCACATTGATTGATGCGGGTGTCATTTCGCGATAATTACCATCCATGTCATAGCGCATGATCACATTACGCCCTAATTCTTGTGGTCTGCCTTCATTCCAATAGACATTACCTCCATCAATGGCGATCGCGCCGAGGCGAATACTACTAGAAACGATCAAATCTGAACTAATTGGCGATTTCCAAGAACCGTAGGTCGCGAGAGGCATAAATTTTATGGTGAATATTGCAAACTATCTATTGGTATTACAGCAGTTTTTGCTCAAAAAAAACTGCTGTACGGAAACATGGAAATTTTGACAAATAATTTCATAGGCATAATCCAAAATAAAGATCGAGATATCGAACTGATGCTCTTTCATATAGGTTATGCCGAAACTTGGTTAGAGCGATTGTGCCAGTAGAAGACTAGCGACATATTAATCCATTTGAAAATGTAATAAAGCCCAGTAAAGGTGATGAAAAATAAAATTGTGCCAAAGAGAAAATTAGGGCTTGCAAAGTTATAAATTGTATTGCGAACAACATTTAGGGGGTTAGTGAACAAATCCCAACTATTTAATCGATTAAATCGTCCCAAATACACACCAAAAGCGCAGATAAAATTTACGCTTACTTCGAGCCAAGTTGTATTTTTAATTATCTTCAGCCAACCTAAATATTTGATGAGCTTCATGACTGAAGCCACGTAGCACTGAAAACCTAATAATATAAAAACGATATATTGCGGAATTAAGATGAAGATTATGCCGTTGTCAGAAACGTTTGGCATTCGGACATCATCCACAAAATGAATAATATCGGTAATGATATAAGGCGCATTGGGCAAAAATAAGATGAAAGTTGCTAAGCCGAACCACCAGATCGGATTTAAAGGTAGTCGTTTTGGCGATCGCTTTGCAAATAAAATAAAACTAAGTGCGCAAGGAATTATTGCTAAGAAAAGATTCCAAACCATAAAACCACTTAAATTTCCCCAAAACAGCTCAAGTGCTTCTGTCATTATTTTTACTCCGTAGTATTTTGAATAAATAGGCAGTAGGGTGGGCAATTCCAACCTTACTAATTTTTAAGATTGACTTCCATGATAAATAGTTTCCCCATTTCACAGGGCTGGTTGATCGCGATCGCCCTTAATACGCTTCTCGGTGCGATCGCCTTACTATTACCACGTAAAGTCTTAACCACCGCAGGCATTTGTCATGCATGGGCTTTGGGAATTACAGTCTGGGGCTGTCTAGGATGGCAAGGCTATGTCGTTATTTTAAGCTATCTGATCGTCGGTTCGGGGGTAACTCGAATTGGCAAGGATATCAAAGAAGCAAAAGGCATTGCTGAAAAACGCGATGGCGCAAGAGGCCCCGAAAATCTTTGGGGATCGGCGGCGACTGGTGCTTTCTGTGCGATCGGGCAAGCAATTGCTCCCAATCCGCTTTGGTTATTGGCATATGTCGCTAGCCTCAGCACCAAACTTGCGGATACGACTGCTAGCGAAATTGGCAAAGCTTACGGTAAAAGTACATTTTTGATCACCACGCTCAAGCCAGTTGAAGCAGGAACTGAGGGAGCTGTCAGTCTAGAAGGTACAATCGCTGGAGTTATCGGTTCGCTATTAATGGCAGCAATTGGTTGGGCGGTGGGATTACTAACTAGTCCTTGGGATCTGCTTTGGTGTGCGATCGCTGCTTTCGTCGCCACAAATATTGAAAGCTTGATCGGAGCCACTTTACAAGAAAAATATGACTGGCTCACTAATGAACTTGTCAATGGAATTAATACAACTATTGGCGCAGCGATCGTGGTTTTAATTGCACAGTTATTACGAGCTTTTAACCTCAAGTTAATGTAAATTTAACCTTGTTAGATGCACTCACAAATTTAAGCTGTCAAATTTTAATTAAGCCTTAAAACTAGCAGCAGTAGTAAATATCATCAATTATTTCAAGAGATTAAATTGTTTCTAAAGCTGTTTAATTTGCAATTACAATCTTTGTTGTATTTCTATTTCACTTTTTTATTTGCTTTTGTATAAAGCGGAGTTCAATTTTGACTACGATTGATTTGTTTGCTAATACCAAAGACTTTGAGATTATCCCAGAAGGGCAAGTAATCTTTGCACAGGGTGGAATCGCGGATCATATGTATGTGGTCATCGAAGGGGAAGTAGAAATTTTTATAGATGGTAAGTTATTGGACACCACGTCTGCTGGCGGCATTGTTGGAGAAATGGCACTGATTTACTCCAGCCCCAGAAGTGCCTCAGCGATCGCCAAAACTGAATGTAAGCTAGTCCCCGTAGATCAAAAGCGGTTTAACTTTTTGGTACAGCAAACTCCTAATTTTGCAATTAACGTGATGAAAATCATGGTTGAAAGAATCAGAAAACTAGATGCTCTTGTTTTATCGCATTAATAGCTTTAGCCAAAGCAATTTTTAGTTAATCAGTTACCTTACGCAGCATAGAATCCCTGTCATAGCATAGGTCTAGGGCTGGCACGGGGGCGCGACGGTAACCTCGTTCTGCGTAACATCAGTTAATCAAAACCCAAAAGATAAAGATGCGGCGCGAAGCGCCGCATCTTTATCTTTTGGGTTAGCTGTAGCTAGAGAAGTTAAGACATCAAACCCAAAAGATATAGCAATGTAAGAGATACATCCAAAAGATAGTTGCGGCGCGAAGCGCCGCAACTATCTTTTGGATGTGTAGCTATAACCGATACCTAAAAGTGAATTTTGTCAACTTTTTTGATGAACACCTAACATTTGAGAAATGGGACAGCGCTAAACTGTAAGATTGTTGCGAAAGCTTTACTTAAAACATTAAAGGAATAGCTCAAAGTGACTAAAGGCACAGAAATCATTGCGATCGCTGCACGAGAGATCCTCGATTCGCGCGGCAACCCAACCGTTGAGGCGGAAGTCAAACTTGCCAACGGCGCAATCGGTCTCGCACAGGTTCCCAGTGGCGCATCTACAGGTAGTTTTGAAGCCCATGAATTGCGGGATGGAGATAAAAAACGCTACCGAGGCAAAGGGGTTTTAATCGCAGTTCGCAACATTACTGAAAAGCTACTACCCGAACTGAAAGGGGTAGATGCTCTGAATCAAGAACTCGTTGATCGGATTATGATCAAGCGGGACGGCACACCCAATAAATCCGAAATTGGTGCAAATGCGATTTTGGCAGTATCTCTAGCTAATGCCAAAGCAGCATCCGCAGCGATCGGACAGCCTCTATATCGTTATCTGGGCACACCTCTCTCGAATGTTTTGCCAGTTCCCCTGATGAACGTTATCAATGGCGGCGCTCACGCAGATAACAACGTTGATATCCAAGAATTCATGATTGTGCCATTAGGCGCACCGACTTTTAAAGAAGCATTGCGCTACGGTGCGGAAGTATTCGCGGCGCTTAGCTCGATCCTTCATGAAAAAGGCTTATCAACGGCTGTCGGCGACGAAGGTGGATTTGCTCCTAACCTAGAGTCTAACCAAGCAGCTCTAGAATTGCTGATCGACGCAATCACTAAAGCTGGCTATAAACCAGGGGTCGATGTTGCTTTGGCGCTAGATGTCGCATCTAACGAGCTGTTTAAAGATGGCAACTATGCGATCGATGGTAAATCTCTATCTCCTCAAGAGTTTGTCAACTATTACGAAGGTCTGATCTCCAAGTATCCGATTGTCTCGATCGAAGATGGACTGGAAGAAGATCAATGGGCTAGCTGGAAGGCAATGACCGATCAACTCACCAATACTCAGTTGGTGGGTGATGATTTGTTTGTAACCAACAAGACTCGTCTAGAGCGTGGTATTCGTGAAGGTTGCGCTAGTGCAATTTTGATTAAGCTCAATCAGATTGGTAGTTTGACTGAGACTTTGGAGGCGATCGCTACTGCTGACAAGAATGGTTATCGCTCGGTGATCAGCCATCGCTCTGGTGAAACTGAAGATACCACAATCGCCGATCTTGCCGTTGCCACTCGTGCAGGTCAAATCAAAACAGGTTCTCTCTGTCGTAGTGAGCGTGTTGCTAAGTACAACCGTTTGCTAAGAATCGAAGCAGAACTTGGCAGCCAAGCTGTCTATGCTGGCGCTGTTGGTTTAGGACCTTCGCGCTAAGCAATACCAAAGCACAAAATGGCGTAGCCATTTTGTGCTTTTAAAAACCTTGCTATACAAGTTGCACCACAGGGATATCTGCTAATAAATTTTGTTTGGTTAACAGATCAAGAACTGTAATTCTTAATGTGCGCTTTTCGTCTACTTGGAAGGAAACCTTGATGCGATCGCTACCAGTTTGCCCTAGTGGATCAAGCTTCGCGATCGCCTTGCTATTCTCATTGAGAATCTGCGCTGCAACTTGCTTGACATCTAAAACACGGGTAACAAGTCTGTCATCTTCAAAATAAACTTCTACATTGGTTTCACCCAACTCACCAATAACTAACTCAATGCTTGGCTGATCGACAACAGATGCACCAAGCGTGAGTTCTACTGGTTTGAGTAATGGATAGGTCTCACCCGATTTAATAATCGTATGCCAGTTATGTTTTTTGTAGCGCTTGTCCCAAAAGCGTACACCATAGCTGTGATAGAGAAAGTCCTTTAATTCCCATCCCTGCGAAATTGCTCCATGAGCGATCGCCTCGAATGGTTTATTAGCTTTTACTTTCTCGACAGGAAAATGCCGCACAGCCCATTCTTTTACAGTAGGAATTTGGGATGTACCGCCTACTAAGAGCACTGCCTCGATTTGATCTAAATCAATATTTTGGCGATTTGCTTGTTGGCGAATGCGATCAAGAGCGCTATCGAGATTAATAAAAAATTTATGCTGTTCGAGGATTTGATTTAATTGCGATCGCGTCAAAGTTAATTCATAGGATTCAAAGGTTTGATCATTAAAATAAACCTCAGTTGATGATTCAGCGTTAGAAAGAGCGATCTTAATTCGTTCAGCTAAGCGGTCTATGAGCGAGTTCTTCGGCAAGCCTAAAGTGGAATGGAAGTAATCAATGATCCAATTATCAATATCAATGCCACCAAGATTTTGCCCAGTTTTGGCGAGAACTTTAGCGGTTTGTGAACTTTGATTATTAGTTAAAGGTTTATTTTTAACTGTGCGATCGCCCCATTTTAATAAGAAACCTAAAGGTGATTTGGGTTGGGTAGATTCCGTTTGTAGTTGCGCAAAAGATAATTTTACTAATGACAAATCTAACGTACCACCGCCAAAATCTACTACTAAGATAGTTTCATCACCACCATTAATTCCATATCCCAAAGCAGCAGCAGTAGGCTCGTCTAGGATTCGCACCTGATTTACGGTTAGTTTCTCGCAAACTTCTCCAAGCCAATTACGATATGACTCAAAGCTATCAACTGGAACCGTAAATATTAATGAGTCAACATCTGGTAAGCTCTCAATGATTTTTTTTAAAAACCATTCTCCCACTAGTTCAAATTCTATTTCGCGTCCATCTACTTCTGGTACAAACATGGACATATTAGAGCCAATCGCTCTTTTGAAAGCTTTAAAAAATCGCTGTTCGCCTTTATTACTCTTGTTGTCTAAACCGCGATCGCTAACCTCTTGACCAATTAGCACCTGCTCTTTGGCAGCATCCTGCACATAGACAAAGCTAGGAATCAATGGCGGATTGTCAGCAATGAGGCTGCTATAGTCAGCTAGTTTGACCGTTTCCATTTCTCCATTCTCATTAATTCTCGCTATAACGGTATTACTCGTCCCGAAATCAATTGCATATTCCATAATTGTAGTTCCTTGACCCATAGTGGTAATTAATTGCCGCTATAGAAAAATAATTATTATCAAACTAAGGCATTCTTCGATAAGCTCTTGCCATAGAGAATTGCCCCAAATCCAGTCATATACATGAACAGACTATAAATAGCCGCAGGGATTGCCATATCTTGATTTCCCAACATTCCTGCTGTAATCGCGATCGCTAAAGTTCCATTCTGTATTCCAACTTCGATTGCTATACAAATCTGCTGCGATGAACTGAGCTTTAGTAGTTTACTGATCACAAAACCTGCGACCATTGAGAACAAGTTAAGCAAAATCACTCCTACACCTGCCTGCACAATAAACTCAGGTAATCGGCTCCATTCGCGAATAACGAGAATCAGAATAATTAAAGCGAGAAAGCCGATTGCTAGGCGACTAGTAACCTTTTCTAAACTGCGGGAAAGCTCAGGAAACCTATACT
Organism: Pseudanabaena sp. BC1403; assembly: GCF_002914585.1. NCBI lineage: Bacteria > Bacillati > Cyanobacteriota > Cyanophyceae > Pseudanabaenales > Pseudanabaenaceae > Pseudanabaena > Pseudanabaena sp. BC1403. The sequence goes on along the minus strand of NZ_PDDM01000016.1, from coordinate 102,331 downwards.
GTATATACATTCCTATCACAACAGGAATAATCGTAATTAAAAAGATCTGCCCCATTGTTGTTCCAATGGGCAAAGAGATCGCTGCGCTCTGTCCGATAAAATGATTTAGAGCTAGATTTGCAAGGATCGGAATCGTAAATATGGTGATTATGCTACTACATACCGTCAATGTCACCGACAAAGCTACATCTCCACCAGCGAGGTAAGTAATCATGTTTGATGACACACCACCAGGGGCAATGGAAATAATCATCAATCCCACTGCGATCGCAGGCGGCATTGCTACAATCTGTGTAATTATAAAGCCGATGATTGGTAACAGGACGATTTGACTAAATAATCCCACTGACACCGCTTTAGGATATTTTGTAATCCGTTGGAAATCCTCAAACTTTAGTGATAGTCCCATCCCCAGCATGATTAGAGCTAAGGCAATGGGTAAGATTAGAGTCGTAAACATACTTTCTTGCATATTTTGTTATGAGATGAATTAGGAACTAATTCGCATACTGATGTCTAACCAATGCGATCGCGTGACCATTGCCGAAGTGGAAATATAATCTACACCTAGATTTGCAACTTGAGCAATGGTACTGAGCGTAATGTTGCCAGAAGCTTCGATTTTTGTATGGCTGCTATTTTGGCGGATGAGAATGATTGCTTCCCGCATCATTTCTACTGGCATATTATCGAGCATGATCACATCAAGATCTAGTTGCACTGCTTCCTTTACTTGAGGAATTGACTCAGTTTCTACTTCAATCGATGTGGTAAATGGAATATTTTCGCGTACTCGTTGTACCGCTTCTGTGATGCCGCCAGCCGCCGCAATGTGATTATCCTTAAGCATCACTGCATCATCTAAGCCATAGCGATGATTGATCGCACCACCAATGAAAGTGGCATATTTCTCTAAGATGCGCATTCCTGGAATAGTTTTGCGGGTGTCAACTAGATGCGCTTTCGTGCTACTAATCGCCTTGACATATTCTGCCGTAGAGCTAGCAATTCCTGATAATCGCATTACTAAATTAAGCGCAACTCTTTCGCCCATAAGCAATGTGGCAAGGCTGCCCGTAATTTCGGCGATCAGTTCACCTGATTTGACAGGTTTCCCATCCTGCGCGATCGCGACGAAATTTACTGATTGATCTAACAAATAAAATACTCGTGCCGCGATTGCTAGTCCTGCAACCACACCATCAGCTTTGGCAATCCACACAGCCTTTCCAATAGGCGCATTACCATCTGGAAATAAACCACTAGTGCTGCGATCGCCACGCCCGATATCTTCGCGTAACCAGTCTTCAATAAATGGATCTAAAACAATAAAAGGAGGAAGCATTATCTAGATATTTTTAAATGATTGAAAAGAAATTCCTAAACTGTAGGGGCAATTCATGAATTGCTCCTACAGTTTAGGAATCAGGATCTAAGCATGAAGCCAAGCTTCAGTGGCAATACCTAATTTACTAGCTGTATCAATTAACTGATGTAGCTCCAAATTAGAAATACTTTCGCAAAGATTAACCTCTATATGAATTGGTTGTTTTTGAGTAGATTCCAAATCGAGAATCTGTCTAGCAAGTACACACTTTGGGGCAATCCTTACTGATAGATAGTTGAGGAAAGCCTCTTGAGAAAGGTCAAGATCTAACTCCAGATCTAGGCGATCGCTAATTGCTAAAGACTGCTCAATCTGATTGAGATAGCTAAATAGCGACTTTTCGTCGATATCTTGCAATTGCGAAAGTTGCTGAATTTGTCTCAAAATATAATTTTCGAGAATTTCGGCATCTTCCTCATGGGTAAACTTACAGCCCAAATTAAGCGCCTCGATCGCGACAGCATCTAATCCCACGTTCGGGAGTGATTCGCCAGTTTCTAATCGCTTGAGTTCCTCGGTGAGGCGATTGTTTAGCACAATCTCCGCTGCGACTTGCAGTTCACGCGGTACTGGTAGATCATCCCGACGGAATGAGATCAAGATTCCATAGTTATCACGATAAACTTGTTCGTAAAGCTGATCGAGTCTAGTCAAAGTCTCATCGGCGAGCATTCGCAAAATTCGATGGCGCTCTTCCGCAAAGAGATGATGCAGATTGAACTGTTCACCACTAAAGTTGCTAGCCATCGTCAGAATTACGGCTGCCGTATTCGCTTGTTTGAGAACCTTAAATAGAGTTGCTTTGATCTCTTCGTATTCACGTCTTCCTGTGAAGGGTTGGATACAGCAATGGAAGTCATCACCACCAAGGTGCAGTACTGCAAAAATGTAATTTACAGATTCTTGCGTGATTCCAGAAACTAATTGAATCTGCCCGATCGCTAAGGACATTGAGCCAATCCGTTGCAGTTGATAATCCTGTTGTTGAATTTGGTAGCAATAGATTTGTTGCGATCGCGCATAGTTACCCAACGTCGAACTAAGGGCATATTGGGCAGCAACTTGAGCGAGGGTAATGCGGTTAGTCGCCACTTGATGTTTAAAGACTCCTTCACCGTCTTTAAATTCAACGAGATTGCTGGGTGATTTTGCCATGCGATGAATAAACTCATCCTCTAGCAATACTCCTGCAACATCAGCTGCTAGTTCGATCGCTCTGGCGGCATAGCGCAAAATCTGTACGGTTTCAGGTCGTGATAATTCTTCAAAAAACCAACCGCAACTCGTAAACATGAGCAAAGCGTGGCGTTGCATTTCCAACAACCTAAGAGCATCAACCCTCTGAGCCGAGGTCGAAACTTTGCTCCCAGACTGCTGCGCAAAAAATTTCTCTAAAACTGGAGAATGTTCAGATATGCCATCGCGCAGAGAATATTGCAGCACGTCAATATAGCGATCGCGTGCTTCCCAAGGATCATTAAAATATTTGCGCCCGATATCTACGTAGACAGCAGCTAGGCGATCGCGTAGCCAGTTGAGACTATCGCGCAGTGGTCGCCGCCATAGGAGTTGATAGCCAGATCCTTCGCCACCACATGTACAACCACCCTGCCAGCGATCGACTCCGTGAGCACAACTCCAAGCAGTTACAGATTTTAGCTCTGCTTCCCATTGGGGTGGGAAGAGGCTTAAATAATGAGCATAATTAGTGACATTCCAGCCGCGCTTGGGAAATTCTTCGACAAAGGCATAGGAAAGGGTTTTTTCAGTAAAGTGCTTATGATGTCCAAAAGTTTCGCCATCGGTTGCTACCGAAACAATCTGATGCGGACGGTGATCTCCCTGTACAGCTTGACTAAGACGCTTGGCAAAATTATGAGAGCTACCTAAGAGATCGCCAAAGCCCATATCACGCGAGATTGGCCCATCATAGAAAAATACATCGATATAAGCATCAGTATCTGCTGGCAAATGGTATTGACCAAGTTCCGATACATTGCTGTTATTGGCATTATGGCGGCGCAAATAGCAACGATAGGGACGATTGGGATCAATCTGTGCTCCGCCGACTTCTTGCCATGCAGGGTTAGGGTTGTTTTCAGTGGGTTGAGGACGACAGCGCTGGGCTTGAGATGGCGCGAGAATAATAAACTTGATCCCCTCTAAAACTAAAGCTTCAAGGGTTTCATAGTCTACAGCAGTCTCAGCCAACCACATCCCTTCAGTCTCACGCCCAAATCTCGCCTTAAAATCTTCTTTGCCCCAACGAATTTGCGTCAATTTGTCCCGCCAATTCGCTAAGGGCATGATGATGTGGTTATACACCTGTGCGATCGCATTGCCATGACCATTAAGGCGCTCGGCGCTGCGTTTATCAGCATCTAAAATCGCTTGGTAGGTATCGCGATCGTGAAATTCCATCCATGAGAGCAGTGTTGGCCCCATGTTGAAACTCATGTACTCATAGTTGTTGACGATCTTGACGATTTTGCCATCATGGCGCTCAATCCGAGAGAATGCGTTGGGGCGATAGCATTCATGGTGAATCCGCGCATTCCAGTCATGAAAAGGAGCCGCGCTTTCTTGCCGCTCGATCGCATTTAGGTAAGGATTTTCACGCGGAGGCTGATAAAAGTGACCGTGAATTGTAATATAAATTCCCGAATCGGTCAAACTCTTGACATCAGGCGAAGAAACAGAAGCAGCAACAGTCACGCAAATCTTCCCTTAAAGCAAACGACATTTATTACATCTTGGCAGATTTTCTCGGTGGTTCGCAAGGGATTATCGAAAAGTTTTAGAAGCACTCAAGCAAACAAGCCCTGCACTCAAGTGCGGGCTAAAAGCTTAAGTCCACTGAAGTGGACTACGGAATAAGTTCAATTAACCCGTTTCAACGGGTTTTAGCTCTTACCCCGCACCTGAGTGCAGGGCTTTTATCTAACTGTTTTGACTATAAGTTTGTATGCACCTTTGCCATTGGGATCAAAAGCATTAACGATCGTGCGATAGGTTCCTGTAACAGGCAATTCGAGCGTCATTGAGGCATTTTTACGACTGGGTAACCCATTGTTTTCTTGCAATACCCTGCTGTCTGGTGCAAATAAAACTAAATAGGGATGAAAATCAGAACTGACAAGTTCAATTTGAACAACTTGACCTGCTAGACCATTAAAACTAAAAGCATCAAAGAGACTACCATCTTTAGCATAGACTCGACTCTGAGTTCCTAATATTCCATTTTTCTGTAAAATGATGCGGAGATCGTCTGTTGGTTCAATTGGTGATTGAGAAGTGAAGTTATTACTCAGCCGACCTGCGATCGTGAAAGAGCCAGTTTGTCCGACTTCATAGGAGTTGGCATAGAGAGTATATTTACCAGTACTGGGTAAAGTAACCGCAATCCGAGCATTCTTACCGCCACCGCCATCATCATCCTCCGCAATTTTGCGCCCTGTTGAGTCAAATAAAACTAGATAGGGATCAATCCCATTACCACGCATTTCAATCACTAATGATTGTCCTGCTTTACCTTGAAATTGATAGGCTTTGTAATAGCTGCCATCGGGCAAAGTATTGTCTGAAGCTGTTAAGACTGAGGCGATCGCATTGCCATCAAGATTAAGAACAGTAGGACTGGCAACAGCAGGAGTGGGATTATTCGCGATCGTCCCTTGTTGAACTGCGGCAATAAATTGCTTAACGGTGTCAGCCTCGATCGCTAAACCAATGCCACTATTGACTGAACTAGTGGTAAAAATAGCAGTATTTACTCCCACTAGTTCGGCACGACTGTTCAGCAAGGCCCCCCCCGAATTCCCAGGGTTTAGAGCCGCATCTGTTTGCAATAACTTGCGATCGCTGTCAATGCGACTAATGATCCCTGTGGTCAATGTTCCTGCAAAACGGCCGAAGGGATTACCGATCGCAAAAGCTCTCTGCCCCACTTGAATTCCATTGGAAGATGCAATTTGAATTGTCGGGAGGTTTGTGGTTACGCCCTCTAGTCTGATCATGGCAAGATCAGGATTGCGACTGCTAGCAATGACAACCCCACGAAATTGGCGCTTATCACTCAGGATCACATTTACTGTGGTGGAGCCACGTACTACATGGGCATTAGTCAAAACCAAGCCCTTGGGATCAATAATTGAGCCACTGCCATTACCACTGCGAGACTGGATCGATACGACTGCGGGGCTAGCTTGTTTATAGACACGAATATTTGTATCTTCATCTTGGGCATTAGCAGGGGGCGGCGCGACTAAGGGAAAAGTTGCGATCGCGCTTACGCCACCGCACAATATTAGGCTAGCTGCCAAAAATTTAATTAATCCTTGTTTCACAAAACCATCCTCAGTCGCGATCGATCATTTAGTTTGAGTGGAGCAAATGCTGCAAAATCCAACTCACATAATGTTAGAAGTATTTTGAGTGCATAAAGTTGCTTTACCCAGCCACTTTCATTATGAAACTAATTTTAGGGTTTTCAGCATATGGAGCGCAATTGACTAACTCATGTTACGCAAAGGGAAGATGTCAATCCTGCTGCTAGAGTGGCAAAGCAACCACGGTGGGATTTCCCCTTACCTTAAAAATCCAGATTTGTATGGGCTGTTGTTTTTAAATCCGATCGCCTATTGGATTCCTTATCAAATGTGAGAAAATAATGCATAATTGCTAGAAATATGCAGTCTAGAGGCAAAAATGCAGGAATCAAATTGGGGTGATGAGGAATTGTGGATCGTGACGAGTGAACCCAAAGATCGCTCGCAATCTACTGAAACAGGTCAGAAAGCTGTCGGGAAAGGTAATAATCCTTATGGTTCTTCTACAGCAACAGTTTCGGGTGAAGAACTTAAAGAAAGTCGTGTTAAGGCAGTGACACTAGCGACGCAAATGTCCGAGTTTGTAAGGATTATCGGTCGAGTCTTTGCTGATGCGCAAAAACAAATCGATCCGCTAGCGGGACTGCAACTGGATGAGATTAAGTTGGCGGTAGAGATTTCGGGTAAGGGTGAGATTAAGCTATTGGGTACTGGTATCGAGACATCTGGTAAGGGTGCGATCGAGTTAAAATTTAAACGAGCTGAGTTGCCCAAGGTTTCTAAGGCTTCGGAGACAGTTTAAAGCTATGGCGAGAAATTGCGCGGTAATTGTCGGAATCAATGATTATGATGAGATTTCGCCTCTGAAGTATGCCAAAAGCGATGCTGAGAGGATGCGTGATTTTTTCATGCAGGATTTGGGTGTTAGTAATGACGATCTGTACTTTTTCACCGATGATTCGCCGCGCAATGCTCAGGGACGCAAGACGCAGCCGACCTATGGCACGCTCAAGTCTTTTTTAGGCGATCGCTTTGCCAATCCATTTCTATCGGCAGGGGATACGCTATGGTTTTACTTTAGTGGTCATGGGATGCCTTGTGAGGGGCGCGATTATCTGTTGCCTAGTGATGGTAATCCGCGTTCTATTCCCGATCTGGCGATTCCAATTGGTTATGTGACGGAACGCTTGCGGCGGAGTGGTGCGGATAATGTGGTGATGTTGATCGATGCTTGTCGCAGTGATGGCGCGAAGAATGCGGGGATGGGCATCGGTGAGGAGAAGCAACAGGGTGTGATTACGTTCTTTTCTTGCAGTCCGTCACAGGTTTCCTATGAGATTGATGAGATTGGGCAAGGGGCGTTTACAAATGTGTTGTTGGAGGCGTTGCGGATTCAGGGTGAGGGGAATTGTGCGACGGTGGAGAGGTTTGCTAATTATTTGAAGGCGCGTGTGCCGCAGTTGACAAAAAGGTACAAGAATTATGTGCAGTCGCCCTATGTCAAGATTGAGCCTGAAACGAAGTTGCATTACATCCTATTGCCTATGTTTGCGAATCTCTCGGATATTGCTTTGCTTAGAGAAAATGCACTTGAGGCTGAAAATGAAGGAGATTATGATTTAGCTTTTCAGTTATGGCTAAGGGTAAATGTTGCGGCAGGTGGGACGGATATTAAGGCTATTAAAGCTTTTCAACGTTTGGCAAATAAGCAATCTGCTCCAAGTCTTCAACCAAGGGAAGCAGTTAGTTCTAGTGGTAGTAAAACTCCTTCATCACCGCAAGTTTCACCCCCAGCGGTTCCTAAAGAGTTTCAAAGAGAAGTTATTGGCAGAAAAACTCCGCCAGTGTCACCAGTGCCAGAGATCAAGAAAAATCCTGTGGAATTGGTGAGCGCAAAGGAGATTGATTATCGCGAGTTGGAGAAATTGCTGAAGGCAAAGGAATGGCGCAAAGCGGATGAACTGACGGCGAAATTGATGTGTCAGGTTGCTAATCGCGAAAAAGAGGGTTGGCTAGATACTGAGCATATTGCGGCTTTTCCTTGCGAAGACTTGCGAACGATTGATCAGTTATGGGTGCATTACAGCAGTAGCAAATTTGGTTTTAGCATTCAGAAAAAACTCTGGCTGGAGTGCGGCGGCGAGATTGGTAAATATGACTTGAAGGTGTGGAAAAAATTTGCGGCAAAAGTTGGCTGGTATCATCCACATTATAGTTTTTTATTTGGTGCTGGGGGCTGGAGGACGTATACTGAATTTATGAATGACACTAAAAATGCCCAAAATGCTCTCCCAGCAAGCCTCCCACGAATTTCGGTAAGATTGGAGGTTTATAATTTTAATGATAAAATAGGAAAGAATTGTGTCTCTTCTCTCGCGCAGAGACTTGTGAAGTGTAAACCATAAAGCTTTCACACCTCTATAAAGATTTGTAAACCGACAATTTCCTACAGCATAATCAGCATCCTAGCATTTCGTTACCTGTCATATCAAGGAAAAGGTAAAAAGGAAAAAGGAAAAATTTTTTTGATAAATTATACCAATTCACAAAAGTGTGACAACACTTCTGTGAATTAAAAACCAAACCCTGTAAGGGCTTTAAAAACACAAAATGGCTGTGCCACTTTGTGTTTTGGTATTAGATGTAGGGGTAGAGCATTTGCGCCACTATCTCGCAACTCTCCACCCGAATCTTCATTCGCAAATGCTCTACCCTCTTCGCTGTCACCAACAATTTATCCCTGCGGTTTGGAGATAGTCAGTGAATGTTAAAGTTTTTGGGCGGGTTGAGAATTTGGGTGAAAGTTGAAGGTTAAGGGCAGTGCATTCCCGATTTAGACGGATCTAAAAATTCATAAACTGTGGCGGGAATGCACTGCCCTTAATACCTGTAAACAAATATTTTTCTTTTCCCTTATGTTTCATCGACAATCCTCAAACCGCATGGATAAATGATCGATGAAAGCAAAGAGGGTAGAGCATTTGCGAATGAAGATTGTAGTGGAGAGTTGCGAGATATTGGCGCAAATGCTCTACCTCTACAAATATTTTCCTTTTTCCTTGAATAAAATTGCTTTTTGCTAAAATAAACTTCAACAACAAATTCTTATCTTGGTTAAACTCATGATTAGTCGAGAAATTTTAAAAACAGCCATTGATACCATAGACGACACCCAACTAGAAATATTGCATCACATCATCTTGGCATTCAGTAAACCCATTCCCCATACTGTAAATCATAGCCTCTCAGAAAATATCAATCCACTCAAAGACAGTATCGTATTTGAGAACGATATCATTTCTCCAATCGATCTACTATGGAAAGCGGAACAGTAATTATCCTCGATACCCATGTTACGTTCCACTCGATTACCTAGAGGATTTCACGGCGATCCAAGCGATCGCTTAATCGTAGCAAGCAGCCTAGTTCACAAAGCCCCATTAGTCTCTAAAGATGAAAAAATACGGCGATGTAGCTATTTACAGGTGATTTGGTAGTGTTACGAGATAGTGTCACAAATGCTCTACCCCTAGCAATATTTTCCTTTTTCCTTGATCTCCTGTGATCTTGATCGCATTTACTCACACTCAACATCACAGGAGCATTGATTTGCGATCGCAACCCCAGCCTTGATAGAACGAGATACTAATCTCATAGAAAAATTCTTTCAAATGGCAAAAAGCAATGATCCTCAATTCACTAAACCAAGTTCGCTCGATCGTTATCAACACAATTACTGGCCCAGAAAAAGCGATCGTTTATCTAGGCAAAACTTTTGTGGTAGATAAAGCTTATAACTCTCTCGACGATGCGATCGCAGGGTGCAGAATGGATTTGGATTTGGGCATAGCAGTCTTGATTACACCCGATGCAAACAAATTTAATGTTTGGCTATCAGTTCCAGCCGAAATGATTTTGCAAACTGCTTTACCCTTGTAGCTTATACAATCTAAGCCCAACATCTTGTTTTCTAGACTTGTCACTCGTTCCTAGCTCTATTAAATCAGTAGCTTAGGTGGAATGGATAGAAATAGAATCCCATTACTCGTCCAAGGTTGCGTTTCAGGTAGAACTAAACCAATAATGCCAGCTTTTTTTAAAACAAATACACCCTTAGACTCTCCCCAAATCAGCATTTCTGCCCAAGTGGTCAGATCAGGCTCGTGACCAATAATCCCTAATGACGCTTTAGCAGGTTGTGGATGTTGTGCGAGCCATGCAGCTACCCGTTTCAGCCAATCTTCAAAACTGCCATCAGGAGCAAGTTCTGATAACTGCTGTACAGGACAGTCACTAAAAACATTGGCAAAAATATCCGATGTTTGCTGAGCACGAACTAAAGGGCTAGTTTGCAATAGATCAAACCTCAAACCCAAATCATAGAGACGTTTGGCAACTTGCTTAGTCTTTTTGCTTCCTTCATCGGAGAGAGGACGCTGCGTATCATCTTCATAACTTCCGCGCTCCTCAGCAATGCCATGGCGAATTAGATACAGACTAGGCATTAACTAACAAGCCCTCAACTAATACTTCCATCAGTCCTTCAAATAATCCTTTGCCATCAGTTCCACCCAAAACTCCTTCCGCAGCACGTTCAGGATGAGGCATCATCCCAAGCACATTGCCTTGCTTATTGCAAATCCCTGCAATATTTTCCAGCGAGCCATTTGGATTAGATTCTTCATTAACATTTCCGATCGCATCGCAATAACGGAACACGACTTGATTATTATCTTCGAGTTCTTTTAAAGCATCCGCATCCGCAAAATAACAACCTTCCCCATGAGCGATCGGTAGAGTAATAATTTGCTGTTTTTGATATTTCTTAGAGAAGGCTAAATCATTGCGCTCAACCCTTAACGGCGCGCGATCGCAAATAAAATGCAAATCTCGATTGCGTACTAAAGCTCCTGGCAATAGTCCAGATTCCGTTAAGATCTGAAATCCGTTACAGATACCGAGCACATATTTGCCCTTAGCCGCATGTTCTTGTAGCGATCTCATTACGGGTGCAAATCTAGCGATCGCCCCACAGCGCAAATAATCACCATAACTAAATCCCCCAGGAACGACGATCACATCGCAATCACTAATATCGGTATCAGTATGCCAGATTAACCTTGTCGGCTGTTGCAAAATACCACTGGTGACTGTAGCAACATCGCGATCGCAATTGGAGCCAGGGAAAACTAGGATGCCAAATTTCATACTTTTGGCTCCTCAATCACAGTTAACTCAAAGCGATAATTTTCAATCACTGGGTTTGCCAAAAGCTTATCGCAGGTTTCATTTAGCTTTTGAGATGCTTCCGCCTCATCTGTGGCATCTAGGATGATTTCGACGTACTTACCAATGCGGACTGAATCAACGTGATAGTCCATTTGTTTAAGTGCAGACTGAACAGCAGTACCTGCGGGATCGAGAACTGAGGGACGTAAGGTGACAAATATTCGGGCTTGATACTTCATGCTTGCTGTGAAATGGTGAGATGCGATCGCCATACTTGCTATATGACCGACATAATCGATCATATAGCAAGATAAACCCAGAAAGAATAGGTCGTGCAAAGCATGACCTATTTTAGAAACCATTTAAGAATTACTTTCTGCGGTCAAAAACTCTAAGAGATCCCCCTCAATCCCCCTTAAAAAGGGGGAAGAATTTAATTCTCCCCCCTTTTTAAGCTACCGTGTACACACAAGTCTAACTGTCTACGTTTCGATTTATCTCAGCCCCCTAAATCCCCCAATTCTGGGGGACTTTGAAAGAATTTTATTTTCTTGTTCCCCCAGAATTGGGGGTTAGGGGGCGATTAATTGTTGACTTGAATAGGTTTTATGACTTGTGTGTACACCGTAGCCTTTTTAAGGGGGGCTGGGGGGGATCTAGTGAATTCTTAAATGGTTTCTTAGAGTTGCAGCGTAAAGCGCTTTAACCGTAATATTTTTGTTGAAAGTGATGATTTGTATCACTTTCAACAAAAATATTGCGGTTTTTATTCTGATTACAAATTGCCCCAAGAGCAAGGCATTAGTTCTTCAGTGCTTGGTAAACTATTACGGTTAGATTTATAGCTATCATTTCTTGTCCAGTATACTCTTCACGAATTTATAGAGATAGGCTTTATGACTTCACCAAAACGCTTTGACATGCAGACATTTATTGTTAGATTTGGCTGCGGATTTCTCATTGGTGGGCTTGCAGGTGGCTTTGGGAGCTTAAGTATTTTGAGTGGTGCATTTTTGCTATGTTTTTTGATCGGTGGCATCATTTGTGGTTTGCTAGCTTGGAAATTTGGCGATGATTTTTGGAAAAACTTTAAGGATTGGACTGGTTGGTGGCTTTAAAACATATAGCAATAGCCAATCAAAAGCCAAAATAGAGTTGTGGCACGAAGTGCCGCAACTCTATTTTGGCTTTTGGCTTTTTCTTAAGTAGATGTACATAATTAACGTCAGTTCGGGATAAATCTAAAATGTCTCTGAGAGAGGGCTTGCTTTGCAAACCCTCTCTCAGAGACAAAAAGTAATATTCTTTAGCCAAAAAAGACGATCCAGATCGGTAGCATAAAAATTAGTCCGATAAATGAGAAGGCGATCGTGCTGATTAGTAAATCGCGATCGAGGTTATAGACTTCAGCAAGAATTAGCACCGATAAACCTGTTGGAGTCCCCGACATCAGCGTCAGAATCAGACGTGGATCATCTCGGAGTCCAAACATAGTCGCCCCCAGCCCGATCGCTAAAGGTACGATTCCCACGCGCAAAAAAGCTGCGATCGCCGCAGGTTTGAGGCTGTCCCACTTTTCGATTTTGCCTAATCGTAGTCCCACCAGAGACAACGCAAAGGCGATCGTTACCCATATACTCACATCTAGTCCCGACTCGATCACATCAGGTAGCCCGATCGGGCGTGTATACCAACCGATCGCAAAAGCCCATAGACTCGGCACAGTGGCAACATCAAGCAATAGCTTCCACCAAGGTGGCTTCACATCACTCTTGCCAAAGTAGCTGGCAATAAAAACAGCAATGCCATAATTACCCGCGACGTTACTAGCAATACTGTATAAAACTGCCCAATCTGTGTAAGTGGAACTTGTCAAAGAACTTGTCAGCGTCAAGCCCACAAATCCTGTGTTACCGAGCATGGTCGCTAAAATAAAGCTCCCCAAGCTAGAGCGATCGCTATCTTCTTGTTTCGCAAACTGCCAACCGACTAAAGCCAACAGCCAACTGAGAATCAACGCTGCGATCGCCACATAGGGAATATAGGGTGTATCCGAAAATTGAGTATGTCTAGCAAGGACAAATAGTTGTAATGGCACGCCCACCCAATACAGCGTGATACCCATAAATTTGGAGGTGTTGAGCGGCGCAAACCTAGACGCTACTAGGCCAACTCCCGTCCATACCATCAGTGGGATATAAGCATTGATCAGTTCACCAAAATGGAAGCTAGACCAAAATTGGTCGGGATCACTTAACAGCATTCAAAATCCATTCGGTAACGCCATCGGCAAGGGTCTTAGCCAGTAACTTTTGTTGTTGCGGATCGATAATCCATTCAAATTCAACAGGATTAATCATAAAGCCTAATTCCAAAAGTACGGATGGAGCAACTGTGGGACGGGCGAGGGCAAGATTATTCCAATAAACTCCATAATCAGCACGATTCAGCTTTTTCACGACATAAGCGTTAATAAACTTGGCAAAGTCCTGCGCCTGTGGATTGTACCAAAAGCTTCCCATCCCTGACGTATTAATCGCGTCCCCATTATCAGGCAAAGCATTGTAATGAACGCTAATTGCTAGAGTTGGCTCTTCTTGATTAATTTTATCGACCCTTGGCTCCAAAAGAACATCAGCATCATTGATGCGGGTCATAATTACCTTAGCACCGCGATTTTGTAGCTCAGTTTGGAATAGCTTTGAGGTGATCAGTGTGGCATCCTTTTCGGGGTAGCCAGTTGGACCTCGCGCTCCTAAGTCTTCAGCGCTTCCATGTCCTGCATCGATGAGAATTTTCACCCCTTGAAGTGGTTGCGAATTACTTGATGTATCGATCGCAAGAATTGGTGGATGTTTAAGGGACAAAATCAGATTTGAATCTTGGTATCGAACTTTATATCCCCATTGCTGCTTTGGTTTGAGACTAATCGTATATGTAACCTTATTAGGCTCAGTTTGTAACCATTCCAGCTTATTAATAATCGAGTCTGGATCGATTGAAATCGTATCAGTTTGAGCGATCACATTATAGAGAGTGAATGAAAATACGCGATCGCCTTGGGTAATCGCTAGAGGTACTGGCACTTCTAGCGGAATTGTCACCTCTGTCCACACATTATTTTGATTGTCAGTTTGATTAGCTTTATTGACAACTCGCTTAGTATTAATACTGCGGACAATTGAGGGTGGTAGTGGTTCTGCTTGGTCAAGCTTAGTCATATTCTTTCTGACCCAACCGCCATAGTCAAGCCTTAGCCAATCACCTTGTTTGCCTGTCACTATAGCTTTGGTTCCTTTAGGTAAAGGTGTGAGTCTTGAAAAATCACTACTTGCACCAGTTCTCGCATCAGCGGCGATCGCGGTTATTTCGGCAACTTGGATGTTTGACGAAGAGAGAATCTCTAGGCTGCCTTTGGCTTTTTGCTTGACAATGCGATCGCCAAATTTATCCTTTACGTGCATTTCATATTCAGGCTGCCCCAATTTGCTTGGCTTCTCAAAGGTGGTGCATCCACGAAAATATCCCGAAGGAGATTCTGCTGTAGCTTCATTATTGCCCGTCAGTACTGAGGAATTTGGCGGTAATTGAACATTACGACGACGAGGTAAGAGGGGAATTTCAAGATCGCCGATTCTCACTAAAACCGTTGAATTGGGCGTAGCGATCGCATCGAAGCAGATTCTTTCATTGGGTTGTCGCGCAGTATCCACAGTTGGCAATAGTGATTCTTCAACAAATCCAATATTTTGTGGGGGCAATGCAATGCGAGATTCCCTTAAAACTTTGACATTAATCAGACGCTCACTATTGCGATCGCCAGTCTCATTAACGTACTTGATCGCAAAATTATTTTCACCCAACTGAAGCGGCAAACTTGGCGCAAAATGTCCCGCCTTACTACGCGATATAGCTTTGCCATTAATACTGACATTGCCATCTTTAGGCGCAGTCCCAATAAAAAATAGGCGATCGCTGGTGGTGATATGACGCAACGGTGGATAAGTAAGATGTAGTTGAGTAGGTGGGACAAAGTTCTGAGCACCTGCTGCGATCGCAATGACAAAGCTCAACAGCCCAATTACAAAAATTCCGATCAGTCGCCGCATAATTCCGATTACTTGCTTAGATGAGCAATACAAAAAGCACCATTTAATACTAGCGTCATCGCGGAATCTTCAGTGCAAAACGCTATATTCTGAGTTTAAGTAGCTAGACGCAATTAAAAAAACAAAACCAAAATCTGTACCGTCTGCGTAGCGGATGGTACAGATTTTGACATTTGCCTAGTTACTTAAGTAAATGTAATTAAAATCAATTAAAAAATGAAAATTTTAGTAATGGGCGGTACAAGGTTTATCGGTGTGTCGCTGGTCAAATTGTTGGTATCACAGGGACATGAAGTAACTTTATTTAATCGGGGCAAGAAGCCATCCCCCGTAGCAGGACTTCGCACGATTATTGGCGATCGCACTGATCCGCAACAATTGAAGGACAAACTCAGTGGTGAATCTTTTGAGGCAGTTTTTGATAACAATGGTCGCGAACTTAGCGATACTCAGCCGCTAGTCGAAATTTTCCGCGATCGCCTCCAGCATTTTGTATATATGAGTTCCGCAGGTGTGTATCTCAATAGCGATATTTTGCCATGCTACGAGTCTGATGCCACTGATCCAAAGAGCCGACACAAAGGCAAGCTGGACACTGAAGCCTATTTGCAACAAGTCAGTGCTGAATCAGGTTTACCCTATACTTCCATTCGTCCTACTTATATTTATGGCCCACAAAACTATAACGATGTGGAAGCATGGTTCTTCGATCGCATTGTCCGCGATCGCCCAATTCCCATTCCTAGCAATGGCAAGTTTATTACCCAACTTGGTCATGTTGAGGATCTCGCTTCCGCAATGGCATCCGTCTTGGGCAATCAAAAGGCGATCAGCGAAATTTATAATGTTTCCGATACGCGCTATGTCACCTTTATCGGACTTGCCAAGCAATGTGCGATCGCTGCTGGCAAAGATCCTAGTCAACTCAACTTTGTCTATTACAATCCCAAAGACTTTGACTTTGGCAAAAAGAAAGCATTCCCATTTCGCCTACAACATTTCTTTGCGTCAGTCACCAAAGCCCAGCAAGATTTAAACTGGAATCCCAAATACGATCTATTGTCTGGATTGAAAACTTCTTTTGAACAAGATTATCTTCCCTCCAATCGTCAGCAAGCAGATATTGATTTCTCCACAGATGAGCAAATAACTAAAAACTAAACCCCAAAAGATTAATGGCGGCGCTTCGCGCCGCCATTAATCTTTTGGGGTTCAAAACTTATATTGTTACAGTAGGTTAAAGCCCTTAATTTAAAAGAAGTTTGCAGTAATCTGCATGACAGCAGAACAACTAGTATTAGGCTCCAGCACAGTCAAATACTCTTTGGTGTTTAGAGAATTACGAGTCGCGCTCCAAGGCTCTAGACAATAGAAGTCTTTACCCTTAACAGTCCAAAATACAAGATAAGTATAAAAGTCATCGTAATCGATCGCAATCTTGAGCTTGCGATCGTTATCAATTACTGAGGTTGAACGACTAGAAAGCTTGCCAAACACTGAGTCAATCTCATCTTGCTCAAAGTTAAACTTCCCGTCGAAAACGAAATTCTCCTTGGTACGATTGTCTTGATAGCCCACAGAAGGAATATCTACCTCGATCTTACTTTTGTCGCCGCAAAGGAAATAGGGGTGAAACCCAGAAGAGAAAGGCATTGGCGTAGAGGAAAGATTTTTATATTCCTGACGAACCTCTAAAGTATTACCACGTAATGTATAGGTAAAAGCTAAATGGAAGTCAAAGGGATAAACAAGTTTGGTTTGTTCGTTACTACTCAACTCAACCGTAACACTTGCGCCGTCACTAGCACTCTGTGCTGTAGCTGTCCAAGGTAACTCACGGGCAAAGCCATGCTGTTTAATTTTGTAATCCGTTCCATCAACATTGTAAGTATCATTGGGCAAATTACCACAGAGCGGAAACAGAATTGGATTGCCGCCTCTAACACTAAGATCTGGATGGGTAAAGCGCTCAGCATCAAGATAGAAAACCTCTTGACCATTAATACGCCAGCTAGTGACGATGCCACCACGTTCTGGGACAACTTCTATCTGAGAACCTGCACTTTCATCAGACAAGGTATAGGTATTGTATTGCTTTTGATCGGAGGAGACTTTATACACAGATTTTGCCCTGTAACTTTCCAGAAATGATTATATAGCTATAGCCGCTCTAAAAAAACAAGATAGAGTTGCGGCGCAACGCGCCGCAACTCTATCTTGTTTTTTTAGCTAGAGGGAGCAGGAAGTATTTGGTTTATCCGCAGCACAGCCAACAGGATAAGCGGTGTGATATATGCGATCGCGTTTCCCAAACCACTTATAGCGATTGTCTCGTATCTGGATATAGGTTGAATCTCCAAGAGCTTTAACTGGTGCGATCGCCCTATAAGCAGCAATTAAGGCTTTACCCATTGGCAATAATCGCGTAATTTCTTCGGCGGCATCGCTACCCTGCCATCTTTGCGTAGGATCTGTGTGATCGATTAAAATCATCCCCATTTCATAATCATCAGGCGTGACATTAAATTGCTGCAATGTCTGATCATCTTGCATCGGAATATAGAAAAACTGACGACCGCGATCGAACTTCTCTAAGATGCTGACAAAGTTAGCACAGAGGTTACAATTACCGTCGTAAATTACTGCGTAAGACATATGGTGTGCTAATTTCTGACGATAGGTTTCGTTAAATATAGCAAAGCAATGGATAGCTAGGACAAATCAAAGCCCAAACAAATAAAGGTGGCGCAAAGCGCCACCTTTATTTGTTTGGGCTTTGATTTCCTAAGCAAATCTTGTGAAGTATAGAGAGAACTTTGCTCTCTATACTTCTTATCTAGAACTTACAAGGGCCTTTCTTGCCATTCGGACAGATTGTTTCTTCATCTGTCTTAGGTAGCTTGTTTTTATCAAACTGAACATTAGTAAGGTTAATACCATTTAGCTTTGCGCCACTCCAGTTAGCCCCATTTATCTGACCACCAGAGAGATTGGCTCCACTCAGATCTGTATTAGTCATGTCAGTATAGTTGAGCTTAACATTAGTTAGATTGGCGCGTTTTAGACTTGTAAAACTCAAATTTAAACCTGACAGATCTTGATTAGCTAAGTTACGCCCTTCACGAGGCTCATTGACAATTTGCCAAGCTAGCAAAGTCGTCGCACTAAATTTTGTTGCTTTCTCTGTCCCTTGAGCGCCTATTTTAGAATCTTTTAGATTAGCTCCTTCCATTTTAGCGCCGACAAAATTAGAACGGGCTAAATCTGCACCCGCGAAATCGACAAGATTCAATTGAGCATTGCTGAACTCCGCCCAAATGACACTAGATTGAATTAATCTAGCCCGATTGAGATTTGCTTTAGTAAAGTTTACTCCATCAAGGTTTGCCCCTTGAAAGTTTGCCCCAACAAGACTAGCATCTTGCATTTTCGCCCCTGTGAGAATGGCTTTGCTGAAGTCCACATTATCCAGCTTCGCTCCTTTGAAATCTGCATTTGTAAAGTCTCTTCCACTGGCATCTTTAAACAGTCCCCACCGCAGACCCAAATCAAAAATAGGTCTATTGAGTAGACTATAAAGCAGAAAAGCCCCACCGATCGCACCTAATCCGATCGCAGGAATTTTGAGATAGTTTTGCCATAGCGACTCTAAGCTGATACTCGGTATAGTTAATTTGGGTTTACTAGGATTGTTTGACGATGGTGCAGATGGCTGTTCATATCCACTATATGCATCATAGCTATCTTCGGTAAATCGATTGAAATCGATTTGATCGGGATGTGTACCCATCCGCGCTTGTGTAGAATCCCCGAAGCTTGCCATTGGTTTACGGCGATCGCGAGGAATTTCTTTAGTCTCACTCACCCCAGTCATGTCAAAGCGAGAATCAGCTATTGGATTAGTTCTCACCCGTGAAGGTAGCTGCGTACTTTGAGGACTGATCGTAGTGATACTGTCAGATAAATCACCGCTATCTAGCAACCCAGACCAATCTGTATTGTCGTCATGAACTTCTAAACCAAGATCGTCAAAATCAGGCAATCCTGTTTCTTTGCGCCTAGAAACATTAGAGGGAGAATTGCGCTCTCTCCTTTCTCTGCCTTGTGAAGATCTTCCCGCAGATTTTCCTGCACTAGGAGGAGTTGCACTGTTTATATCAGAATAGGAAGACCCTGTTGAAGTTCTTCCTCCAGAAAGTACAGTATCAGCATCTAATAAATTTGACCAGCTCTCATCAATTGAGTCGATAGGCTTGCTGCGATTTCTATGTTGGTCTGATTGAGAATGAAATCGGTCAAAATCATCTTCTTCACTTCTTCTGCCCATTCTATTTTGGGGCAATGGCTGATTACCAGCATTTGCCGCAGGATGAGTTATTACTGGAGTTGTACCCTGAGTTGGGTTGCGCTTTGGAGGTAGCGGCGGTAGAAATGGTGGTGGCGGCGGTAAATTACTGATAGATGGAGAAGTAGGTTCTTGTTTAGTGAGGGGAGGAAGACTCGGAGGCATTGGCACAATTGGTGGTGCTGGTGGAGTCAGACCAGTAGATATTGGGATGGAGGCAAATCCATCGTCGAATCCACTGTCACCAAGTGGGTCGATACTTTCTAGGTCAAAATCATCCAAAAAGTCGCGATCATTTGATCCTAGCTCGAACTTTGTAGATGCTGCAAAATTTGAGTTTGGAGATGGCATAGGAGTTGACATAGTTGGGGACTCTTTTGCTGACACAAAATCATCGTCTTCTGGTACAAGCCCATTAAGTAAATCATGAGCTAAAGCTTCTTCCTCAAAATTCACTTCTTCATAGTTGTCGTTAAGTAAATCATTTGCCAAAGCCTCTTCAAATGGATCGCTTTGTGAGACTAAATTGTTCGCAAAATTATCTATAGGAGCGATTGAAGGCTGCTGATGGGCAAATCCCGAAAGTGAATCTTCTGAAAATGCATTAGAACGATTTGGAGAGAGTGTTGTGGGGATACTGCCGAGGTTGAAATCGGAAGGAGGAATGTCTAGTAAACTATCTTCATCGAAAGAAGCTAGATCGAAATTTTCATCAAGTATACTTCCTATATTATCAATATCATTACTAGCTATAAGACTTGATTTTGCATCACTTGCATCCCAATTAGGACTTCCCAAGTTAGCATTAACTTGTGGAACTACATCATTGTCAAAACTATCAGCATAACTAGCAAAGTTATCAACTAACCCCTCTTCAGTAGCAAAACTATCAGCATAACTAGCAAAGTTATCAGCTACATCCGAGTCATTAGCAAAACTATCGTTATAATTAGCAAAGTTATCAGTTATACCTAAATTAGAAGATTGCTCCGCAGCAAAACTATCGGCATAATCAGAGTCAGTAGTTTGCTCCGCAATTGATTCACTAAGATTTTCCCAATCCGAAGATGCAGGAAGATAGTTCTCAGAAAAGCCAAATTCACCAGCTTCTAAACTTGCATCAATATCATCATGGGAAGGATCGATAAATTCACTGAAGTCTGTAAATTGTTGCTGCTCAGCAAGTTGTTCATGTACATCTAGAGTGCCTGATATATCATTATAATCAAAAGCTTCAGACTCACTGATACTTTCAACGATTTGATTGCCGTTATTTGCGATCGCCCAACCGTTGGCATCAAGATTGTCTCCAAAATCAAAACCTTCATTGAAAGGAGGCTCTGTTATACTACTGTCAACTAAACCCAATAAATCATCATTAAAAATTTCCGAAGATTCTTCTACAGGTGGCAAATAGTCTTCTGTCTCAACTAACGGTTCATCCCAAACGACATTGTTCCCATTTCCAATTTCAGCTTCTAGACTTGCACTCCAATCAACCTCTTCACTAGGAGCAGTGACAATCATCTCATCTTCTAACGCCAAGTCCCTATCCGAGTCAACCCCAATGAAATCGCCACTGATAGCATTGGCTTCAATCTCCATACTCCAATCTTCATCGAGTCCAATTTGAGGCTCAAGTTCACTGTCTATCTGATCAGATGGCTGTTCAGATGGCTGTTCAAATGGCTGTTCAAAAGCTGGATCAATTTGTGAACTAAATCCTGCCTCAAATTCTGTCTCAATAGATCCCAAATTGGAATCTACATTATCTAATTCAAAATTAACATAACTTTCCATTTCGGAAGAAGCTAGATTAGGCAGATCAAAGCCAATATTTTCTTCTACTTCAAATTGATCTATTGTTGGCTGACTCTCCCATTCATCAGATGAACCAAAAGCATTATCAATAGATGTAGATGATATTAGATCAGCTGCTATGTTAGGAGTACTGTCCCAAACCGCATCTTCGATCGCATTTTCGGCAATTTCTCCCCAATCATTAGTGAATGCATTCTCAACTGACTCATCAAGTACGGATTCAGGCTCAAGATTTGACGAAGTAGTAGACCAAAAATCATCTTCAGTCACACTTGATTCAAATGATTCTAGAGACTGTGCTGCGCCAAAGTCATCATTTAGGTTACTGTCAAATTCTGATTCTAGACTACCAACTGCAAATCCATCAAAAGATAAATCTTGATCTTGTACATTTTGCAGGTCGTCTTGAAATTCGCTTTGAAAGTCATTCCTAATCTCAAAATCTTCAACTATCTGATCAGATTGGATCTCATCAGACAACTCTAAATTATCGACCAATAAATTTTCAGCATCATTACTATCAGAAAACAAATCAGAACCTAAATCTATATTCTCTGAAGCATCTTCAGTAGCTCCACCCCACGCTGAAACTTGATCTGATATTTCAGGAGATTTAACAGCAATTTCTAGATCGGGATCTCTAGTTAACTGATTAAAATCGTTTTCAAAGATTCCTGAAATGCTATCCCAGTCATCATTTTCAACATCAGCAATCAAATCAAAACTTGAGTCATCGTTTTCGTCTAGCAATTCTGCTAGTCCTTGGATCTTACCTTCAGTATTGTCGATCTCATTTTGCAACTCATCAATACTGAGTGAGTCTGAAATGCCCAAGTTTAAAGAATCTAGATCGGAGAAATCAGAATCCTCCAAAAAGTCGAACTCATTCAAGCCCAGGTCTTCATCTAGACCATCCAATATGTTATCTGTTAGTGGCTGAAGAGTTGTCTGGGATTGACCTATATCTTGATATGAAGGATTTGGTTGTGCTTTAATCTCCGCGTTTTCCTTTCTCACACTGAGATCAGTCACAATTAACCAGTCAATATTGTTAACCTCATTATTATCAGTGGCTTTACCCCCTGATGTATTTACTGTGTTTCTTGAAGAAGATGGACTCTCAATTGCATCATCCAAACCTATCGATCGCAAAAACTCTAAATCTTCAAGATCATGATCAACATCTTGATTACTTGATATTTGAGAAGATGATTTGACTGGTGATTGATTTGAGCTTGATTTGACTGCTGGAGATCCGCCAATTCGCGTACTAATATCCGACATAATCATCCAATCAACATCAGCAGCTTCAGATTGCGCTGATTGCTTCTTATCTGGGTCACCAGCACCTTGACCTTTTTGTGGGATGTTTTTATTGGAAGACATGAATCAATCCTCAGCATTATGTTCGGGCTTGCACCACCGCTAGGCGCTTACTAAAATCCAGATCGCAATTTATTTGGATAAATTTTTGTTGTTGTAAACAGTAGTTTAACAACAGCGTAAATATGATTTCAATAAATAACGATTTTCATCAGCAAATCTTAAACCTATAACAGTAAGCGTTCTATTTTAGACTCTTGCAAGCTTTAATTATTTCTTAGCAGACACAGCTTAAGATAATTTTAACAAATAAAGCCTACAAAAGCAGTGTTGATATTTCACTTTTACTAATTCTAATTATAGAAGTCATTTTTTTTAGAAATGCTATCATCCCTAGCCTCTCTTTAAAACTGATTTGAAAATTTTCACTCATGTTACGGGTAACAAAAACCTTCCTAATCTTTCAATGTCATAGTGTTAAGACGGTTTACAAGCCAAGCCCCATTTTTTTTGTATATATCAATGTAAGTTTTGCTTAGGACATAAACCCCAAAGAGTAATGG
Organism: Pseudanabaena sp. BC1403; assembly: GCF_002914585.1. NCBI lineage: Bacteria > Bacillati > Cyanobacteriota > Cyanophyceae > Pseudanabaenales > Pseudanabaenaceae > Pseudanabaena > Pseudanabaena sp. BC1403. The sequence goes on along the minus strand of NZ_PDDM01000016.1, from coordinate 79,226 downwards.
CGATACTGCGCACTGCCATTACTCTTTGGGGTTTTGATTTGCCCTAACTAACTTAATCACCGCTATAGATAGAGATTATAGATAGAGATTTGGTCTCCAAGACCAACGTCCTTTTTCTCCGTAATACCAATTCACAAAAGTGTGACAACACCTCTGTGAATTAAAAACTAAACTCTGTAAGCGTTTTAAAAACACAAAATGGCTGCGCCACTTTGTGCTTTGGTATAGCATCAGGTTTTTATGATGAGAGATGCAAAAATGTCCCGATTTTTGTAGCAGCTTCTCGTAAAACTTCAGGGGGATGGACTAAAGCAAACCTTACATAGCCTTCTCCATGTTTGCCAAATCCCGACCCAGGGGCAAGGGCGATACCAGTCGATTTAATCAAGTCTAGACAAAATTTAACTGAATTATGGGCATAGCGATCAGGCAACTTCGCCCAGAGATACATTGTGGCACTAGGATTGGAGATTTCCCAACCGATCGCTTGAAGTGACTTGATCATTACATCTCGGCGCTCCTGAAAAGTGGCAACGACTCGATCAATTGGTGTGCGATCGCCTGTTAAAGCTTTGATTGCACCGCGCATGATCCCTTGGTATTGATTGAAGTCTACAGTAGCCTTAATTTGGCGAAGAGCCTTAATTAGTTCACGATTGCCGACGGCAAACCCAACCCGAAAACCGCCCATATTGTAGGACTTAGACATGGTGAAAAATTCGATGCTGACACTGCGATCGCGATCAGCTTGCAAAACTGAAGGTGGCGTTGATCCATCAAATACTAGGTCGAGATATGGGAAGTCATGAACTAATACGAGATTATGCTGTTGACAAAACTTGACAGCAGATTGAAAAAATTCTAACGTTGCTGTTGCTGTAGTGGGATTGTGAGGATAGCTCAACACCATCATTTTTGACTGTGCCAACACTGTCTCTGGAATATCGGCAAAGACTGGTAAAAAGTCATTTTCTGCCAATAGAGGCATTCCATATACTTGCCCTCCAGCCAAATGAATGCCGCCATAGTGCGATGGATATCCAGGGTCTTGTAAGAGGGCAAAATCATCGGGATTGAGCAAAGCAAGCGGTAAATGGGCTGTCCCTTCCTGTGAGCCAATTAGCGGTAATACTTCTGTTTCTGGATCGACTTTGATATGGAATCGTTGCTGTATCCATGCTGCTACAGCCTCACGAAAGTCTAGAGTGCTACCAAATAGCGAATAACCGTGAGTACTGGTATCTTTAAGAGCGTCAGCGATCGCTTCTAGGATAAATGCATCGGTTGGCAAATCAGATGAACCAAGCGACAGGTCAATTACCGCCATGCCAGATGCTTTGACCTGACTTTTAGCAATGTCCATATCGGCAAATACGTTGGACTGTAAAGGCTGGAGGCGATCGGCAAATTGCATAAAACTTAGCAAGTACTTATAAAAATAGGAGATGTGGCGCAAAGCACCACATCTCCTATTTTTATACATTTGTGTGATAAAAAGGGCGTGAGGGTGTGTCGCGTATCCTCACAACTCATTCATGCTTGAGATAACATAGGGTAAGTTGTTGAATTATCGAAAGAAAAATCATGGTCTGCTGTAAAACAAAATCCAACCTAGCTAAGGCTGTAAAACTACATCGCAATTTTCATTTCAAAACTGGATTGCTTCTAGATCAAGGTGTGCGTCTTTTCGGTGTACATAAATGCTTTCTTACCAAACCATTTTATAAAGCCGTTAAAGTAGCTGGCTACACCAATGTTTCTCTAGCTAGTATTGCGCTTGTCTTACTAGAAGACTAATATTGCTCTTAGCACGATTCGTATATAGGAAAATTTCGCATGATTACATTGACTGACGCAGCGATCGCTCGCGTAAGAAATCTCCAAAGTCAACGCGCCACTTCTGCTCCTTTGCGTTTAGGCATTAAGCAAGGCGGTTGCTCTGGTTTATCTTATTTGATGGATTTTGTTGATCAACTTGAATCTGATGATAATCAGTATGAATATAACGGTGTACAAATCGTTATTAACAATAGCAATTTGCCTCAGCTACAAGGTCTAGAACTCGACTACACCGAGGATCTCATGGGTGGTGGATTCCGCTTCCGTAACCCTAACGCCAGCAAGTCTTGCAGTTGCGGTACTTCTTTTGCCACTCCTAAAGAAATTGGTGCACCTGTAGCTTGTAGTTAATCAAAAAAAAGAAGCCTCGCATTGCGAGGCTTCTTTTTTTTGATTGATATGGCAAGGGTAGGCGGTGCAAAGCGCCGCCTACCCTTGTAAGTTTTTATGAGGTAATCTGCTGAATATTATCTTCCCAATGTTTGCCGTCAAAATGCGTAATCGTAAACTGTTCTATTGCTGCATCATCGAGGCAACGAACATTGACATCGTAATCATTAGGATGCGATCGCGGACGATAAAAAGGATGAATCCCGCAAGTTTTGCAAAAATGATGCTTGGCGATACCTGTATTAAAAGTGTAAGTTGATAGATTATCTTCACCTTTCAATAGCTCAAAATCTTCAGGAGGGACAATCAAATGCAAAATCCCTTTCTTTTGGCAAATAGAGCAATTGCAATCGATCGCTTCATATGTTCTTACCTTCACCCGAAAGCGGATGGCTCCGCAATGACAGCCACCAAAGATATTCGTATTTGAGTTGGAATCAGTTAATAGAGACATAAGTTCTGTACAACTAATTCAATAAGTTGGGCGGCATATTTATTTTGCCTGAATTGTAATCATCCCATGCTTGAAAAAGTAATCTCGCTCGCTTTGTACTTGTCTCCTCATAGGCTTGAATCTCAGTTCTCAGCAACTTTTTCATCAATGGGCGCTTTGCTAATTCCATCAATTCCTTTAGTTCCATTTCCGAAAAGTTAGCTTCTAAACGTGCCACATACTGAGATTCCACATATCTCCATCCTGCCACTTGTACCAGAGTCTTTTGCAGCCATTCACTAACCTTGGTTCTAGTACCCGTACCGTAAGCAAGATCGACACTATTCCAAAAATATAAGTCATATTGCTTGCCAATACCTAGCTCAACTAGAAGTTCTCTAGCTAATTGTTTCTTGGATTTTGCGGTAACCGTGATTGGTGCAGGTACATCTTGTTCGGCGTAGGCGATCGCAGGATATGCAAAAAGACACATGCAAGTAACTAATATCAAACTAGATTTTTTCATACTCTCTTCCCTGTGAATAATTAGTGGTGCGAGCCAAAGCCTCGCACCACTAATTATTCATTTTACAATACCTATTTTTTTTCCTGATTCAAACATTACATCGATCCGACATTGTGGGAAGATTTAGCAGTAAGAAATCCAGTTATGTTTTCGGCTAATAAATCAATAAATAGATCAATGAGATATTTGCTGCGTCGCTTTTTGGCTTGGTTTGCGATCGCCATCATCACAATAACCACATTATTTGCCTGTACAAATGGCAAAATCATCAATAACGGGAGACTGGGGATTAGCGATCGCACTGATGAGCGCATCGTTTTGGGCACAACCAGCAAAATTCGCACGCTCGATCCTGCCGATGCCAACGAATTTTTTATCAGCAATATTTTTTACAACACGCTCGAACGTCTTTACACATATAAAGAAGGCTCCAACGAAATCATTCCTCAACTGGCGGCGGATATGCCCAAAGTTAGTGAAGATGGATTAATCTATACAGTGCCAGTGCGAACAGGGATCAAATTTCATGATCGCACTAATTTCAATGCCTACACAATGAAATTTGCCTTAGACCGCTTCATGAATTCTAAAGGCGCACCAGCATATATCTTGACCGATGTGATCGAGGCTATTTCTGTACCTAGCGAAACTGAACTGATTTTTAAGCTCAAACAACCTTTGCAATTTTTCCCAAAGTTCTTAGCGTTTACAGGAGCAGCCGCAATATCACCACAGGTTTATAAACACATTAAAGATGAAAAGACAGGCAAGCTATTATTCTTACCCGATAAATTAGTTGGCACTGGCCCCTATCAAGTTACACAGTTTGTCGAAGGTAGCTACTTACGCTTAGATACATTTCCCGATTATTGGGGTAAAAAGCCAGCCAATAAAGGGATTGATATTCAGTTTTTCTCTTCTAATTCCAACTTACTGAACGCATTTAAGACTGGTGCAGTTGATATCGCATTTCAAACACTTACACCAACTCAGATCAAGAATGTAGAGGCTAACGCTAAGCAAAATGGTTGGACGATCGCATCAGGTCAAGGTGCAACTATCCTGTATATGGTATTAAATACGCAACAAGCACCACTGAATGACGTGCGCGTGCGCCAAGCTCTATCTGCCGCAATCGATCGCCCCCTACTCGAATCACGCATATTTTTCAATCAACGTGCGCCACTATATAGCTTGATTCCTAGCGCCTTTGTAGAATCCAAGCCTGTATTTGAGCAGAAATATGGTGATGGCAACGGTAAACTCGCGCGGCAATTGCTAGAGTCGGCAGGATATTCCGACGATAAGCCTGCTCAAATTACAATTTGGTATTCCCCAAAATATGGCGGTAATGGGGATCTAATCGCTAGCACTCTAAGAGCCTCAATGCAAAAGAATGTCGGTAAAATTTTGCAGATCAAAACTGAGCGCGTTGAAAATACAGTTGGTTATGCTTTTCTGGATAAAGGCGTATATCCCGCCTATTTACTTGATTGGGTTCCTGATATTCTTGACCCCGATAACTACATCAAGCCATTTTTAGAATGTGAAGAAGCAAAAGGCGATCGCTGCACAAAGGGTAGTAGTCAGTTTCAAGGGTCATTTTATAACAGCACAGAAATGAATGGGTTGATTGCTAAGCAGCGTAAAGAACGTGACGTAGTTAAGCGATCGCAAATACTTCAAAAGATTCAAGAACTTCTAGCTGAGGATGTACCATTTATTCCGCTCTGGCAAAACAAAGAATACGCCTTTGCTCAAAAAGGGTTACAGGGAGTCAAAATCGAACCAAACCAACAACTTCCCTACTGGAATATTTCCAAATAACGAAAAAGAGCGCGAAGCGCTCTTTTGCGTTATTTATAGCTGTCGCCAAGCTTACTAAGACATAAAACCCAAGAATTGATTGGCGGCGCGAAGCGCCGCCAATCAATTCTTGGGTTTTGATTTGTCCTAAGACAAGTAACTCTCTCGCTACGCGAGAGCGACTTTTTATAAGTTTCTAGCATTATTTTATTGGCTAGTTTCGCTAATCGTTAGACGATAAGGGGCGCGATCTCCATCAGGTGTACTGATCCAGATCTCATAGTTCCCCGCAACCCAAGCACCCGAAAGTTCAGGGCTTTTACCACTGCGACAATAAATTCCATCAGGCCCCTTAACGAGTAGAGACAAATTTTGATCACCTGAAATCTTCAAGGTTAAAAAACCAAAATCTCTTTGCACTGTCAAACTATAGTTTGGGGCTTGCTGCGTCAATCCTTGGCATTGTCCATTAGCTTTACTAGTAGCAATAGATGCCAAAGGAACATCTCCACCTGCCTTACCAACATAGACTTGAGGATCAGGTGTGAATTTGGGAGAAATTGGCCTTAGTGCTTCTTGGCTCATAGCTGGAGCAACTGATAGTAACATCGGGGCTAGAGCTAATCCTGTTAAAGCGATCGACAGTTTCAAGAATTTCATTTTTGACGTATTTCACTCAAAGACAACGTATAGCCAAAAGATTGATTAACATTTTTAGAACCAACCCAAACCTTGTAAATACCCTTAGGCATACGGCGAGTAACTTGTGGATTGCGTCCACCTGACTCATCGTCAGCACAGATGATGATGCCATTTGGACCTTTAATCAACATGGTCGGATCATCATTAATATTACTGGAATAGACTAAAAGATCCATTACAGGAAAAGTCTCGTTCAAAGTAATTGTATGATTTGGCTCAGCATGAGCAAAACCACGACAATTATCTGCAATCCCCGCAGTACTGGCAATACTGACATTACCGCCACCAGAGCCATCTAAAGTTTTTGGATCTGGTCGAAAATTTCTTCCCAACGAAACTGCACTTTGAGCAAAACTAGGAGCAGCGATCGCCAAAGCCACAATAGTTGTAAAGGTTCCCCAGCCTAGCTTAACTACATAGGAATGACTAATTTTAGAAACTTTCATACCTGACTCCATGTTTTAAGATGCATTAACTTTGATGCATTGTTCGAGATTCTATATTTGTTAGGTATCATGACTAAATAGATTCTAGTTTTGTTCCTATATTTATTTTAGTTAGTTACCAGAAATATCAATTCAATAAACTTCAAAAAACTGAAAAGTCTCCTTGGATTGTTTTCTGGCTATAGCCGTAGCGACTGTTGCTTTGTCTTTCTGGCCAGCGTTCTTGCTTTCCGTAGCCTAGATGGTTTGATAGTTCTGCTTCTAATGCTCTTTCCCCCAATGCTGTGGTTAGTTGTTTCAGGATTCCTCCTGCTCCAAATAGGTCGGGGATGTTACACATTCTTGTAGCAATTTATCTAGCTAATACCAAAACATAAAGGTGGCTACGCTACTTTATGTTTTTAAAACCCTTACAGGGTGTGCTTTTTAATTCATAGAAGTGTTGTCACACTTTTGTAAATTGGTATAATTCTTTGCGTATATTCATCTGGTTTATAGTGAAAACCTGAAAATTGCTTTAATAATTAAGCATTACTGAGTTGAGATTTGGATTTTTTATAGATTGTATTTCGAGATGTAATAAACTATAGGAATCAGGAGATAATAAGAAATTTAGGGCTATATTAGCTCGAAACATTGATATTAGCTGTATTTTCAAATTAGACATAAAGACTTATCAAAATATTTAGAGTATTAACTTTTTCTGTAGAATTAACTAGAAAGGCTACAGCTTTAGAAGTTTTTTTAATGATCGCGATGATTGCACCAGCAATCGTCATTGCCAATTAAAAGTTTTTGAGCATATCTTGAATATAAAATTTTTGAGGAAAGTAAAGCATGAGTACAAGTAACGAAAGCACCAAGCCAGAAAGCGCCAAGCCAGAAGAAAAATCCGCTCGCCCCACCAAAGCCAAATCTGACAACGAAACAACTGCAAAAACAGGTACAGTGGATATCTCAGCTTTGGCGGTGAAGGAAGATTCTAAACCCGTCGCAGCATCAATCGAACAAAAAGGTTCATTAATTGTGACTGAAACCCTTAAGCATTATGGCGATCGCCCCATTGTTGATGGCGGCTTTCGTGCGGTTGAATATTTCAACAGTTCAGGTGAACGTCCGATCGAGGCTAGCAAGTTGGTAGTGAGTGGTACTTTCACTAGCATGGGTGCTGAACGCCCAATTGTTAGTGGCGGCGTTCATGTAACTGGCACATTTATGTCATCAGGCGAACGTCCGATCGTCGAAGATGGTTTTGTGATTGTCGATAAGTTTTATATTGCTGGTGAGCGTCCTGTTGGCTCATCAGGTTTAGTAATTGATGATACTTATTCCCAAATGGGTGGTGCAAGACCTGTTGCCTCCAATGCGATCGACAATGCAGGATTGATGGGTTACATCGACTAATTAGTTGCGCTTTTAAAAAGCAGCACCCATAGGGTGCTGCTTTTTAAAGTCTTTGGGCTAGGTAAGGGTGTAAATTCAAAGTGGTGCGATTTTTGCGATTTTTAAGATTCTGATGGATACAAAACTAACTGCGTTAAAAGATAAGTTGTTTTCGGGTAAAGAGGCAAACCAATTACCTGCGATCGCCGAATTGGCCACTTTGGGAGAAGAGGGCTTACAAATATTAGATGAATTTATTCAAGCACGTAAAGCCGCAAATACTGATGTGACATGGATCGATGGTAAACTCCATCAAACATTATTGCAAAGCGATCTACCTAGAGCGCTTGAACTAGCCCAAATTCATTATCTTCATGGCGTAGTCACCTTAAAATCGGAAAAGGCGATCGATTATCAACCAATTCAAATTTTGCTAGCGAAGCAAGACTTTGAAGAGGCGGATCGTGTTACTAGCAGAAAGCTATGTGAGGCTGCTGGTGCAGCGGCTTTGCTGCGAGGCTGGCTCTATTTTACCGACGCAAAGTCAATTCCCATTAGTGATTTACAGACGATTAATCAACTTTGGCTAGTTTATTCCGAAGGTAAGTTTGGCTTTTCGGTACAGCGAAAAATTTGGCTCAGTCTTGGTAAGGGTTGGGAAAAGTTTTGGTTAAAGATAGGCTGGAAAAAAGATGGATCTTTTACCCGCTATCCTAATGAGTTTATTTGGAGCCTTGATGCTCCGAGAGGACATTTGCCGCTTTCCAACCAATTGCGCGGCAATAAGACTATGCAGGCAATTTTTTCACACCCTGCTTGGTAAAAAGTAAAAAAGCACGCGCCGCGTGCTTTTTTTGTTGGCGTGGGCGATCGCTATACTTCTGACGCGCCTAAAGCTCTTAAAGTCCCGACTTCTGCTTCAGTCAAATCTGCGACATCGTTGATAATCATGCCTTCGTAAGGACGAAGCGATCGCAGGGTTTGCAGAGAGTTTCCTGTTTTTACATCCCAGAGATTTATGGTTTCATCTTTGCTGCCACTGAGGAGAGTTTGAGCATCTTGACTGAGGCTGAGCGACCAGACCCAATTGAGATGATTCTGTAACGTTGCTAGGCAAAGTCCAGTGATTAGATTCCAGATTTTGATTGTGCGATCGCTACTACTGCTAATCAGGCGATCGCCTGTAGGTGTAAATAGTAGATCGAGTACTTGACCAGTATGTCCAGCAAGTTTATGTAGACAATCTCCTGTCTCAACGTTCCACAATCGAACCAACGAGTCATCGCCGCCAGTGGCGATATATTGATTGTCAGTACTGACCGCAATTGTCCAAACACGATTAGAATCTGCTTCCCAAGTAGTAAGACATTTGCCTGTTTCGAGATCCCATTGTTTAGCTAGCTTTTCGTAGCCACTGCTGAAGAGAGTTTTTCCATCAGGGCTGAAGGCGATCGCTAGTACAGAACTGGGATGACCTACCAATGTTTGTAAACATTGACCAGAATCTATATCCCAAATTTTAACTGTGTGGTCGTAGCTGCCACTTGCAAGCAAATTACCATTGGGGCTGAAGGCGATCGCCCAAACCCAACTGTTGTGACCATACAAGGTTTTGAGGTTCTTGCCTGTATGGGGATGCCAGAGCTTAATCGTGCGATCGGCACTGGCGCTGGCGAGAATCTTTGCATCGGGACTGAAGGCAACGGAGAAAATGCGATCACTATGTCCACGCAGTATCCGAAAAGGCTGAAGGTCAGGCTTTAAGTTTTGTGGATCATTAAGATTAATATCCCAGAGTTTAATCGTCTGGTCTTCATGGCCACTCGCAAGTAAGTTGTGCTGATGACTATGGGCGATCGCATAAATCGCATTGCTATGTCCTTGCAAGGTTTTGGTACATTTTCCCGTTTGCAGCTCCCAGACTTTAATCGCATGATCATCCCCACCACTCGCCACTAAGTTTCCTTGGGGATGAAAGGCCACTGACCAAATCCGATTCGTATGTTTTTTCAATGTATCCAGACATTGCCCCGTTGCGATATCCCAAATCTTTATAGATTGGTCATAGCTGCCTGTTACTAAGCGATCGCCTTGCGGACTAAATTCCAGTGAAGTTACGGCTCCTGTATGTCCAAGTAATGTTCTCAAACATTCACCAGTATCTAGATCCCATAGTTTAATAGTTTGATCAAAGCTGCCACTGGCTAATATTTGTCCGTTTGGACTAAAGGCGATCGCTTTTACCCATTCTTGATGCGCCGCCAATGTTCGGATACAAATTCCAGATTCTAGATTCCATAACTTGATGCTGTGATCTTCTCCAGCCGAGGCTAACATTTGACAGGCGGGATGAAAATCAACTGTCCAAACACAAGCATGATGTCCTTCTAGAGTTTGCAGACATGCTCCTGTACCTAAATGCCAGACTTTAACTCGGTGGTCATAGCTACTACTCGCAAGGATCTGCGCGTCTGAACTAAAGGCGATCGCGGTGACAATACTACTATGTCCATGCAAAGTTTTGAGAGCTTCTCCATTAGTTGTATTCCAAAGTTTGATTGTATGATCTTGTCCGCAACTGGCTAGAATTGGATGTTTTGGGCTAAAAGCAATATCCCAAACCCAACTATTATGATCTTTGCAAATAAAGAGTTGCTTACCATTGCTGACATCCCAAATCTGAATTTCACCATTGGTATCACTGGTGGCAAGGGAAAGTCCATCGGCACTAAAGGCAACGCTAGTAACTCCCCCAAAGGTTGCAGCAAAAAGACAATCGCGAAAGGTAGTTTTGGTAAAGTTAACATGGTGTAAGTTCAGTGATCGCAAGTCACAGTTACGGATCGTCAGTCGCGAAAAGTCATAGCCTGTGAGGTCGGTTCCCAATTGAGCGAGTAAATTTAGCAGATTAGCACCACCGTATCCGACTGGGGCAATTGGCGCAGTTTGCAGCTTTGTAATCAGTCTACTGAGTTTATGCTCAAGCTGATGCGTTGAACCAAAGGTAGTTTGGAGTTGATCGAGGATAGGCTGGACAATTAGAAGAGATTGAATATCGCGAATGTAGTCCTTTGCCTGTGCTTCCATCAGCGCATGGGTGAGCAAATATTGCGGTGATTCGGTGATGATTTCTTGGCAGATTACCTCAATCAAGCGGGTGGTCACATATTCCATTACTACAGGTTGTTGTGTGAATCTTCCAGTGCTATTTTCGAGCAAGCTCCGCCAACGCAAAGATTCGATCACTTCCATTAACTTCGGCTTAGACAATGCTGGAATGAAGGATGTTTGCAATTCCGTTAGAGAGAGAGGCTCTCGACCAATTGCTAGCCAGTACATCACTTGCTGCTCTGGGTCTGAGAGTCTTTGGAACTGCTGTTCTAAAAGATTGCCAATACCATTAAATACTTTTATCCCTTCTGCTAAGAAGTGGGTGATACTGCCTCCATATAAATCCTGAATGGAAGTTGCGGCAATTTTCAGCGCTAATGGATTGCCGCAATAACAATCAACCAGTTGGCGGGTTTCCTTGTCGGAGCTTGATAGTCCTTTGAGGGTGAGAATTGTTTGTCCTGCGGCGGTTTCCACTCCAGACAAAGCAAGGGTACGCACTGCTAATCCATCACCTTCGAGGGCGGCGATCTCTGCTGGCTTTTCACGACTGGTAATCAGTACACAACTTTGATGCCCAGTCTCTCCCAATCGCCACAAAAGCTCACCGTAGGACTCGTAACCATCACGGTAAAAGCCTGTCCTTTGACTATTCTGTAATATCGTCTCGAAGTTATCCAAAATCAACAAACATCGAGATTTGCGAAAGTATTCGATGAGACAAGTAATTTGCTCATGATGGTCAGTAGGTAATGTCACAACTTCCTGCCGCGAAAGGATTTTGATGCAGTCGGTCATCTTGTCATCAAAGGAAGGAGCCTGCCGCAGCGATCGCCAAATCACATATTCAAATTCTCCTTTCAATTGTTCAGCAATTTTCACCGAGAGCGCAGTTTTGCCCATGCCTCCCATACCGAGTAATGTGACGATGCGACAGCGATCACCCAAAATCCATTGGCTGATGGTTTCTAATTCCTTACTCCGTCCATAAAACTTAGAAACATCGATCGCTTCACCCCAGCTTTGGCAATTAGCGACGGATTGTAAGTTTAAAGTCGCATCCTGTTGTTTCTGAGCAAAGTGCTCCAGTACTATGCGCAGATTGTTTTTATTAACTTTTTCATTGAGTGCTTTAGACAGCGATCGCCACAGTTCTGAGCCAACATCTTTGATATAACCTGTGTCATAACCCTCGTTTACAGCCATGTCTAAATATGTCTGTCCAGACCAAGATTGACGCAATACAATCTCTTGAACTTTTGTTAAGTTGCCTTGCGGCAATAACTTTCTGACGAGCGCGATCGCCTCTTCTTCTGACATCATCCCACCTTAAACTAACTGACATTCCTACAGTATCGATAGTACAGGCTCTATGTTTTAAAAAAGTTCATATAAATACACTAAAAAGATCCAACCTTTTTCCGCCCTTTTCTAACCTTCACATAAAGTGAAAGGGAGTCGCTTTGCGACTCCCTTTCACTTTATGTTTTTTGGATCATGGCGACAGCTATCAAAGCTAGATCGTACCAGCTTGAAAAATCTGGATTGCGGTAAGGTTTAATTCGGGAAAAATTTGTGAGATTAGGCGATCGCTATCTTGAAATTTACTAAATTGATATTCTCCATCCACCAAATTACAAATCGAAATTGTTGGTTGTTTAGGATTGCCAATAAAATTACGCCCACCCAATGCTGCATAGTCAACAAGCCAATATTCAGCAATCCCCATCTCTTCATAATCCGCATATTTCAAATAATAATCATCACGCCAATTGGTTGACACAATCTCAATAGCCAATGCGATCGAAGCACCCTGACTGAGAATCGCTTCTTTTTGCCATCGGGCTTCTTTGATGAGATTAGGACGGTTTACGACCAGTATATCGGGGAAATATCCAGAATCTTTGCCTTCAGGTCTAACTATCGTTTGATTTGGAATAGTGTAAGGTAATCCCAGACGCTTAACTTCAAAGGAAATCTCTACAGTCAAAAACCCCTTAGATTCTTCGTGTTCTCCAACTGGTTGAGCCATTTCAATAATATTTCCATTATGTAGTTCGTAGCGCACTCCAGAATTTTCAGGGAGAAATTTGACAAACTCCTCGAAGGTCGTAACTGGAGGTAAGGTGCGGAACATCATGGCTGTTGGGCGGTGATTATGACAAAAAATGTGGTTTCTATATTATCTCTAATTTATTAGGCAGATTTAGTTTTTTTGTGAGTTGCGATCGGCTCATCTTCTGTCATTTTTCGCCTTAAACCTTGACTGATATTTATGCTATCGCCAGAAAATCCTCATTTATCAAAAAAATTTACATAAATATACCGATATTATCCTACCTTGATCCGACCTTTTCTGACCTTTAGACATTCTACTAACAGCTAACATTATCTAAACTGACAAAAAAAGAGTTTTCTTTTTTTGTCAGTTTAGCGTAAATGCTTGCCTGAATGACTAAGTTGATTGCTTAAGTGAGTTGTATTTAATTATTAGGAAAAAATTTAAATGGATATTCAAGTTAAGGATTTGTTGGCTATTATTGATGCTATCCCTGGTATTAAGGTAGACGATCCAAAACTATTGGCGTTAGTTGAGAAACACAAAGGTAAATCAACTGATTATCGAATTACTGTTGACTTTTTCCCACCTGGAGCGACCATTACGCATCTATTATCAGGTGAGGGAGTAAGACTACCTTTATCATTCTAAAACCAACAACAAAGAATATTTCAGAGGATATTTCTGAACGGCTTTGGAAGAAGATCGATGTAGATAAACCTACTTATCTAATTTTAACTGCTGCCCACAGGAAATCGAAAAAACTCATTTACACATTATTTAAGAGTTTAAAATTTTATGAGCATTCTTGATTTCCCAATTTCTGATTCTGATACAACAGGGAGATATCTTGTAATTTTTAAAGATGAAGCGTATACCGATGGTATGAGTGCACTTGCTGATGTTGCAGGTCTTACCCGATCAGCTAGCACAGCTGATTTTGATGGAGGAGTTTCAACTTCAGAGGAATTGAATAATTTAGATACTGTTCTATTTGATGAACTAGGAATCGCAGCAGTTGTAGGAGATCCACAACAAATAGCAGCTATTCGTACAGCATGTAATGATTGTACCAGCCCTATTCTCTCTATAGAGCCAGAGAGATTTACAAGACTAACGATGGATCCTTTTACATCAGTATCGACTGAGTATTTGCAGGGATACCGCAATGGTATTAATAATCTAATCGATAGCTTATTACTATCAGAAGTTTCTTCATCTGCCGCACCGTTTAGCGGATCTGTTGCTACATGGGGCTTACAAGCAACAAATGTGCTCAGCTCTAGCTTCAGTGGCAGAGGTATAAAGGTTGCAATTGTTGATACTGGACTTGATCTTACCCATCCTGATTTTGTAGGACGCACAATCGTAGGTGAGTCATTTGTCAAGATTAAAAATCCAACTACAGGAGTTATGGAAACATTACCAGTACAGGACGTTCACGGACATGGCACGCATTGTACTGGTACAGCATGCGGACCTCTTAATCCCAGCACCCCCCCTCGCTACGGTATTGCTTACAATGCCGATATTTACATTGCTAAAGTATTTTTTGATAATGGAGAAGGCATAGGTATTGCTGTGGTTGATGGTATTAACTGGGCAGTAAAAAAAGGTTGTGATATTATCTCGCTATCGCTTGCAGTGGGTAAACCTGGTCTTTCACCTTCTTCGGCTTTTGAAAATGCAGGTATACGAGCTATGGAGAAAGGAACCTTGGTTATTGCTGCGGCTGCCAATGATAGTGATCGTCGGATCGGTAGTATTAGTCCAGTTGCAATTCCTGGAAATTCAAAGACAATTATGGCTGTGTCTGCACTCAATCCTAATCTTGAAGTTGCTTGGTACTCTAATGGTGGTATCCATCCAAATAATGGTGGGGAGATAAATATCGCTGGACCAGGAGGAGATGATAAAAATAGACCAGAATCGATGGTCTACTCAAGCCTTCCAATAATTAGAGGCACATACGGTCAAAAAATGGGTACAAGTATGGCTACACCTCATGTAGCTGGTATTGCTGCTTTGTATGCAGAAGCAACTGGAAAGAGAGGACAAGCACTTTGGGATGAAATTATGCGTAATGCTAAACCTCTAAGTCTCAGTAGAAGTGATGTTGGTGTTGGGCTGGTTCAAGCTCCACAATTCTAGTTCTTCTCTTGGTATAACTAGAATTGTGGCTGGAGTATTACAGAGCCAGAAAACTCAAGTCTAGGAGAGTTGAAGATGTCTGATATAAGCTTGATGATAACTGTTGACAACAATTACATTAACCATATTCCTGAGGTGGTAAAAAGACTAGAAGCTGTAGGTGTGATTGTTGAGCGAACCATGGAAGAAGTCGGGATAATAGCTGGATCGATTGATGCAACTAAAATCCAGACAGTTTCCAATGTCGATGGAGTCAAAAGTGTTGAGGAGTCAGCGCCATATCAGTTACCAAATCCTGAATCAGAGCTTTGGTAATTAGCTAGCGAATATGAATACTTATTAAATAGAAAAACTCTTCCTATTTAATAGGAATTCTACTGATTCAGTTTAATTTATCTAAAACTTTATTGTGCAGGAACGCTGCATACATCCCCAATGTCACCTTTTCTACCAAAAAACGATCCAAATCCAGCTAAACGACAGAATAAATTGAGTAAGAAGCAAGGGCAATATCAATATGACTATGAATATATTGCGCCATTGCCAATGCTAAAGAAGCTCTCTTTTGAGGACTACCCTTCTGTTAGGTGGTTATCTTTAGTAGCAGAGGCTGCCTTGAAACTCCTACTTAATAGTATTCAAGTCAAAAACCTTAAGGAGGGTAAGGATACCTTAAATAATTTTGAAACCTATTTGACGATGCGAAAGCGGTTGAAGTCTAATGAATTTGGAGCAGGTGGGTTTCACCTTATGGGACTTTTTGGATTTTGGTGGATGGGGAAATCTCGGACACTTAAAGAAACATTAAAGATGTTGATTTCGGAACGTATTAATAGTTCTGGAGATGGATTTGACGAATACGAGGCTCTTTTTCAGGCTATTCGGTTACCCGAAACTAGCAATCGATTCCAAGAAGATTCAGAATTTGCACGGATGCGTGTTGCTGGATCTAATCCTCTAGTGATAGAGAGAGTCACTGCCTTAGATCAACGATTTCCAGTAACTGAGGCGCATTACCAGTTAGTAATGCCAGGAGACTCTTTAAAGAGAGCTGGAGAGGAAGGGCGACTGTATCTGGCTGACTATGCCATTCTTGCTAACGTTGAAACTGGAAAGGTTGATCCAGATCCAAGTGAAATGATCCCAGAGAAGCAGAAGTACCTCTGCGCTCCTCTAGCCCTTTTTGCCGTACCGCCAGTTACATCAGAATCTCGTGCTTTGGTACCAATCGCTATTCAGTGTGGGCAAAATCCAGAAGAAACTCCCGTTATTTCACCTCCATCCCAAAATGATCCAGATTCGGCAAAATGGGCTTGGCTGATTGCTAAAACAATTGTCCAAATCGCTGATGCTAATCACCATGAACTGATTTCTCATTTAGGTCTCACACATTTACTAATTGAACCTTTTGCGATCGCTACTAATCGGCAACTTGCCTCAGCCCACCCTCTGAATATTTTGCTACGCCCACACTTTGAAGGCACTTTGCTAATTAATGACCTAGCTCAAAAATTTTTAACTGGTAAAAATCAGCCTGTAGATGAAGTTCTAGCAGGTACATATCTGTCATCTCAGGCACTTTCGGCTAAGGCAATCCAAGGTTTCAATTTTAATGATTCAATGTTACCCGATACATTTGTTCGTCGAGGGGTTAATGATCCCGACTTGTTGCCAGACTATCCCTACAGAGATGATGCCCTAATGATTTGGGATGCTCTGCATCAATGGGTATCGGACTACTTATCTATTTACTACAAGAGCGATGACGATGTACTAAATGATACTGAGCTGCAAAATTGGTTAAATGAACTACTTTCCTCTAATGGAGGGAAGTTGAATGGGATTGGGCAAGATGGTAAAATTAGAACCTTATCTTATCTGGTAGATGCTACAACTCAAATTATTTTTACTGCCAGTGCTCAACATGCCGCCGTAAATTATCCTCAAGCCCCATTGATGAGCTATGCACCTGCGATGCCAATGGCTGGATATACTCCTGATCCCAAAAAAATTGATGACATTTCCGAGCAAGATTACTTCAAATTGCTGCCTCCGATTAAGCAGGCACAAGTGCAACTGAACCTAACTTATTTGCTTGGATCAGTTTACTACACTAAACTTGGAGATTACACAAATTTGATTGACGCTCAAGTGCAAAAGCCATTACAAGAGTTTCAAAAGAACTTAGAAGAGATTGAATCTAAGATTATCCTAAGAAACTTGACTCATCCAGAAAAATCATACAAATTTTTGATACCTTCTAAGATTCCTCAGAGCATTAACATTTGAATCATGAGACCATTTAACAGAAGAAGATTCATTCGTAATTTGGTCAATCGTCCAGATAATAATTCTATTCGGAGTCAAAATATATGTCACGCAAATTAGCGATCGCAATCAGTGGTGCTGTCTCATTGGGCAGCTACGAAGCAGGTGTCATGTATGAGGTGTTAGAGGCGATCGCTCAACATAATGAGAAGCTTGCAAAAGATTCTTCATCTCGAATTGAAATTGATGTGATTACAGGCGCTTCAGCAGGTGGGATGACAGCAGGTATTCTTGCACAAAAGTTACTCTGTGATGGCAAAGAATTGCGTAAGCCATACGACAATCCTTTATATCATGCGTGGGTTAATGAGGTTGATATTGAAAAGCTACTTGATAAAGATAAGCGAGAGTATAAATTTTCGCTACTATCATCAAAAGCAGTAGAAGGAATTGCAGGAAACCATATAAAGGATTCTCCTCTTTTACATGAGGCTCATCCTTCTGCTGCCAAAGAAATTTTTGTGGGAATTGCAATGTCTAATCTCAATGGTTGGGATTACACTGTAAAACCAAACAATACAGACGGGGACAGTGAATTTGTTTACACAAGATATAAGGATCGATTTGTTTGTCGATTAGATCATTCAGTTGATGGCATTAACTTATTTGAAATTTCTCTTTCTCATAAGAGTGAAGACGGGAAGAAAGATGATGAATGGGTTGATATGCATCCAACTAGTTGGCAAAAACTACGAGAGTGTAGTGTGTCATCTGGAGCATTTCCATTTGCATTTGAAGTAAGAAAAATCACTCGGTGTCCAGGAAAAGGTGAATTTGCTGGACGTGAAAGTAATACTTATAGTTATACGGATGGAGGCGTTTTTGAGAATGAACCATTGGGACTGGCTAAAAAGTTAGCGGAATGGGTTGATGATAAAGAGTCTTCTATCACCGAGAAGACTCACGAGGAACCAAACAAGCACTTTTATCTCTATGTTGCCCCAGGCAATAAAACTTCTACTTCAAACATCAATTTTGGGAGAACAGAGCAAATCGATCTTTGGACAACTCTAAAGGCTTTGCTTGCAGCGATTTTTAATCAAGCCAGATTTCAAGATTGGATTATTAAAGACTTGGATAATAAAAGTCCTATTTTTCAGATCACAACGAAAAATGACAAGTTAATTGGAGAGCTACTATCTGCATTTGCTGGTTTCTTAGATATCCGATTCCGTTTTTATGATTACAATATTGGCAGAGAATCAGCAAGAGAAGCACTTGAAAAATTTTCTAAAAACACTTCCAATCCCAATTTAGCTTACTGGAAAGAGCTTGGCGAAGAGGATCAACTCTGTTTAAAATGGGAAGTTGTTACGAAAAAAGGTGGGAAAGGTGAAAAAGATATAACTCTACCAGTTAATAGGGCAACCCACGAAGCCTATGCTAATGGTTCTATAGATGATCTTCTAAAGGCAGTTGATCTGAGCAAACGAGAAAAAATACAGAAAGCAATTGGGGAAAGATTAATGGCATTAATCGACCTTGTTAATGATAAATTAGATGAAGAAGATAGAAAGAAAAGCGTTCTTCTTGGCAGCGTGCGTCGCTTGATAAGAAGGTTATGGACATTTGTAATTGTCAAGCCTACAGTTTGGATAATAGCAGGACGATTTCTGCATCGCAAGCTACTTCTAAATGATAAAGGACATTCTTGATGTGGTTTATTGAGATAGGCGATCAAACGCTATCAAACGAATTTATTAAGGAGTGTCTCATGACTAATAGTGCTGTAGAGCGATCGCTGTTAGAAAGTCTTAATGCCTATGTGAAGCATTTTGAAATACCTAACTCTCGCGAAGATCTTCTTGCGATCGCTAGCTCGATTTTGACATTTGAGCAAAAGTAAGAAAATACTGCGATATCCAACAAAACAACTTAAGTTGATTCACTACTACTCTAGCCCTAGAAAAACAAAATGGAACTACTTCCCAAGATTACCCAAATAGCTATTGTTTTTGTTGGTCTGATTCATGCAGGTTTAGCAATTGGAGAAATCTTTTTTGGTGCGTGGCTACTTGAAAAGAGATTCGATTTTCCTGAAGGAATAGCTACTGAAGCCGATCGCATTGTTAAAAATGCGGGTATTTACAATAGCTTCATTGCAGCAGGTTTGTTTTGGTCAGCTTTTTATCCAACTAATTCAACAATTTTGAGCATCTTTTTTCTAGGTTGTGTGGTTATTGCAGGTGTATTTGGCGCAATTACATTGAGATGGACTACTCTAATTATTCAAACCATTCCAGCAATTATCCCTTTGGTATTGATCTGGATAGGAAATAAATAGTATGAGCGATCGCTGCTAACTCCAGTTCATTGATGTGCTCTGTGAGATTGGAGATCACCATCGAAGAAAGAGGAATAGTTTGTAATCGAATTAATTGACCTAATATCCAATAACACATTCCTAACAATCGATCGCAAATACTGCCATTTGCGTTGGAGAGCCGACTTCAGTATCATCAGAACCAATACCGTCAAACTCCACAGTATATCCAAATCGCACCGCAACTCCCTGCGCCCAATCTTGAAATTCCGCTCTCGTCCATTCAAAACGATGATCACGGTGACGCAGTTTTCCATTTGGCAAACCTTCAAAGCGAATATTGTACTCAATGTTGGGAGTCGTCATAATTACGCTTTTGGGACGCGCAAACTCAAACACAACCCGTTCCATCGCCGCTAGACGATTGAGATCGAGATGCTCAATTACCTCAATTAAGGTTGCTGCATCATAGCCATTTAAGCGATCATCGCGATAGGTGAGCGAACCCTGTATCAATTGCAGGCTATCCTGTTGCCTTGCTGACAAATAATCTCGATTCAATCTCTCTTTTGCAATTTCGAGCGCACGATAGGATACATCCACTCCCGTAATCTGCTCAAAGCAATTTTCTTTAAGTAGCGATCGCAATAATTTCCCTTCACCACAACCCAAATCCACCACCCGCTTTGCACCAAGTTGTTTGAGCTTAGCTACTACTGTTTCTATCCGTTGTTGATTGAGACTAATTTTCTGCTCGATCGCTTCCTCTTCTTGTGCCTGAATCATATCCTTGCTATCAAGATCGGCTTCATCTTCCGCAATTAACTGTTCCAAAGCCATGCGCGTCAAGCGACGTTGTTTGCGGAGATAGCGATTTGCAATCCGCTCCCGCTCAGGATGATTACCCAGCCAACCTTCTCCATGCCGCAATAACTTTTCGACTTCATCATCGCCTACCCAATAGTGCTTATCGTCATCTAGAACAGGCATCAGCACATAGAGATGACTCAACAAGTCCGACAAGCGAATCGTATTTTGTAAACTAACCGCGAAATAAGGGCTGTTGCCCCAATCGGGAAACTGCTCATCAAGGGTTAAAGCTTGAGCCGTAACTTCATATCCCAATGGCTCAAACAGTTGTCGCAAAAAGGATTCACCACCACGACAGGGCAAAACGGGCAGACTCACGGTTAATGGAATGGCGGTATTGACCAATTCAGGTAGATTCTGGCAATGACCAGAAAGTGCAGTGCGAAAAACCTCAGCGATCGCTACGCTCAGAAATGATGAGGCAACATAAGGGCGATCGTTCACATACTGCTCTAAAGTTCTTTCCCCACTTGATTTTGATTTACCACGCACCAGACTAACAGGATCAATATCCAGTAATAATGCGGCTGTACATTGTTCAGTACTTGCCTCTGGATAAAATACTGATGCTTGTCCAAAGTTGGTCGCAAATGCCTGACAGCGATCGGGATGTTTATGCAGTAAGTAACCGAGATCGGTCGCAGGTTGATGAGTTGTGGTGATGGTTAAGAGCAAAGATTTGCACTGTGTAACAGTTGATTTATACCAATTCACAAAAGTGCGACAGCACTTCTGTGAATTAAAAGCTAAACCCCGTAAAGGTTCTAAAAACACAAAATAGCTACGTCTTTTTGTGTTTTGGAATTACTTGGCTTTAGATTACTTTAACGTAAATTAATTCATCTCTGTGATAATCAGTAGCCCAGCACTCAAGTGCTGGCTAAAAGCTCAAACCCGTTTCAATGGGTTGATGAAGTACCTGCCCAGAAATATTCCCTAGTCCACTTCAGTGGACTTTAGCTTTTAGCCAAGAACTTGAGTTCTTGGCTACCATAAGTCTTGAGTTGATTAAGAAAGTTCAAATTTTCCTAAGCCTTGACGCAAAATCTGTGGATGAAGATCATCGGTTAAATCAATGATTGTGGATACTTCAAAGGTCTGGTCAGAACCATCATCAATGATCAAATCAACTAATTTGTAAAAGTGATCAAAGAGTTCTATTTTAGGTAATTCGCAAACATTACGCCGCTTCCCATTCTTAGATTGAGGCATGAAATCTTCATCTTCAAGATTTTCTTTCGACTGATTCGCAGAAGTGGAAATGATTGGATTTCCTAGTGCTTCAATAAGCGTCTGTGATACGCCATGATCAGGAACTCGAATCCCTGTAGTTTTACGCTTGGGATTTAATACCAGTTTTGGTACAAGCTTAGTAGCTGGCAAGATGAATGTAAAAGGCCCTGGCACAAGACTTTTCATGAGTCGATAGTTAACATTCGTCACATCTGCATATTCCGCAATATTAGAAAGAGAAGAGCAGAGAAAAGTAAGTGGTTTGTCGTTGGACATTTGCTTGAGTTGCCGTACACGTTGCACAGCAGATTTGGACATTAGATCACAACCGATCGCATAGACAGTATCCGTAGGATAGAGCATGATCGCGCCATCGCGTAAAGCAGCTACGATTTGGGCGATCGCACGTGGTTGTGGATTGTCAGGATGCAGTTTGTGAATCGTAGCCATGGTTGCGTCTCGCGCTAAATTTTTTAAAACAGCACGCTGAGCGTGCTTTAAATGGAAGCACGCTCAGCGTGCTTCCATTTAAAGATATTCTTTGTTCATCAGAGGCTGTAGCACTTCAGGAATTAAGATGCGTCCGTCAGGTTGCTGATAGTTTTCGAGAATGGCGGACATGGTACGTCCGACAGCTAAGCCTGAGCCATTGAGAGTATGCAGAAACTCGGTTCCTTTCTTTCCCTTACTCTTAAAACGAATATTTGCCCGACGAGCCTGAAAATCATGGAAATTCGAGCAACTAGAAATTTCGCGATAGGTATTTGCGGTCGGTAGCCAAACTTCGAGGTCATAACATTTGGCAGCACCAAAGCCAATATCGCCAGTACAAAGTTCAACCAGACGATAGGGAAGCTTTAAGGCTTGCAAAATCGATTCGGCATCGCGGACTAGTTTTTCATGCTCCTCAGACGAGTTCTCGGGAAGGACAAATTTTACGAGTTCGACTTTGTTGAACTGATGTAAGCGAATTAATCCTCTAGTATCGCGTCCATAACTCCCAGCTTCACGACGAAAACAAGGTGTATAGGCACAATGATGAACTGGTAGGTTCTCTCCATCAAAGATTTCATCTCGATATAAATTCGTAATCGGAACTTCGGCCGTGGGAATTAGCCAGAGTTCGTCTTCTGCACATTTAAATAGGTCTTCGGCAAACTTCGGTAATTGCCCAGTGCCCGTCATGCTTGCCGTATTCACCAATAGCGGTGGCGCAACTTCGACATAACCATTGGCAGTATGGGTATTCAGCATGAACTGAATTAAGGCGCGTTCTAGGGCTGCTCCTGCACCAATTAAGTTAACAAAGCGAGCTTGAGCAATTTTGACTGCACGTTCAAAGTTGAGAATGCCTAGTTTTTCGCCGATTTCCCAGTGAGGCAAAATATCGGTGCGATCGCTTTTATATTCATCGCCCCAATGTCGCACTTCGACATTTTCGGTTTCATTCGCACCAATGGGAGTTGTTTCGCTAGGCAAATTTGGCAAAGTCATTAAAATGGCATTGCTTTCTTCTCGGAGCGCTCTTTCCTTAGGTTCTAGTTCCGCTAGCTGCTGTTTGACTTCAGGCGATCGCGCTTTTAATGCTTGGATTTCTGATTCTGGCGCACCAGCTTTCATTTTGATGCCAACTTGCTTACCGATGTCGTTGCTTTCGGCTTGCAAATGCGATCGCTGAGTTTCAAGTGCACGGACTTCCTGCTCTAGTTCGACCAATCTACTAATGTCGTAACCTTTGCCTCGACTGTTGAGGCGAGCTTGCACCTGTTCTGGCTGCGATCGCACGAGCTTAATGTCTAACACGAACTTTTATTTAACCTAAACGCATTCAAAGCATCATACAGCGCTTTGCGCCCAAAACCAAGGTGTGAGTCGCCTAAGCGGGCGAATCACACTTTGGTTTTGGGTTACTTTAGAGCCTTTATGCCAACAATGAGACCTTGGCAAACATTAGTGAGAAATTCTAAATCTAGTGTTTCAAGGCGATCGCTACTTTTATGGTAATGAGGATTTCGCATATTTGCAGTGTCAGTAACCATCAGAGCTTTGTAACCAGCATCCCAAAAAGGCGCATGATCGCTACGACGAGTATCGGGGATGACTAAGCCACGCCAACCCGCAGGAAGCCATTCACAAGGCACAGTTGATTTCATGTGATGTTGTAAATGGATGAGATCGGGAATTGTCGGAATGCTCCCTATCAAGCCAATAAAATCACCAGTGTTAGGATAGAACTTATCTAAGCTTGCGGGATAATGTTGCGAATTTGGACTGCGATCGCAATATCCCAACATTTCCAGAGAAATCATCAGGCGTATTTTTTGTTTTTCATTCTTAAGTTTGTTTGCATAAGCATGACTTCCAGATAACCCATATTCCTCCATATCAAAGGCGATTAATTGGATAGGATATTTGAGAGGATTTGTTGAAAAATATTCGGCGAGTTCGAGAAGTACAGCAACTCCAGATCCATTGTCATCTGCACCCACACAAGCAGGAACCGTGTCGTAATGTGCGCCAATAATCAAAGGCGATCGCTGCTTCTGGGTATCAGCGGCAATATTTAGAATTAAGTTCTGATGTTTATTCCCATTGACTTCAAACTCATGGGTGACTACTTCACCGAATTTAGCAAAATGCGATCGGATATATTCCCTAGCAAATAAATGTCCAGCCGATGCATAGTAGGGATTGCGCTCTATTACTAGTTTTTCAAGATATTCAAGTAACCGATTTTGGAGATTTTTCATTAGCCTAGATTTTAATCCAATTATACCAATTCACTGAAGTGAGCCAACATTTCAGTGAATAAAAAACAAACCCAGTAATACCAATTCAAAAAATGGCAACGCCATTTTTTGAATTGGTATTACTGATGTTATAGGGAATGAAGATAATGAATCTCTTTAGGAATTTATTAGTAGAAATTTATTGCTGATGTTACGTGGAAGTTTCTAAAACCTCACCCCTAGCCCCTCTCCTTGCAAAGGAGAGGGGAACAAGAAAAAGCTCTGGCTCCCCTTCTCCTTGCAAGGAGAAGGGGTTGGGGGATGTGGTGCATTTTTCTTTCCACGTAACATCACTTATTGGTAAAAAGTTGCGTTAGAAAAAAGGTTTTGTTATTTCCTGCGCCATTGGCAAGAGTTCAGGATGGCTTACCACTAATGTGGGGAAACTGCGGCTACTATAATCTTTCCCCATTTCTAATGGAAAGATATTTTGGGATGATTCTAAAGGAACCCAGACTGCACCGATCGCTTTCAGAATCACCCAAACAGCAGCAATATCCCAAATCTTGGGAGTAGCTTCCACTGCGCCAATAGTGGAGCCGATCGCAACCGTCAAAATGTTATAGCTAGCTACACCCAACATCCGCAGTTTAAAAGGGAACTTCGAGCGACCCATTTTTTCGAGGCTGCGAGAACAGGCACTAAAAAAATAATTGCCGAGCGCATCAGGATCTGGCGAAGCTTCAGGCAAATTAATCGGCTGGTCATTAAAAAATGCCGCTGAACCATGCTCATCTGACCAGCCATAGATATTTTGGTGTAACGGTGGTATTGCTACATAACCAAAAACTGGTATGCCGCGATGCAATAGTCCCAAAGATATGCCCCAAATCGGAATTCCCCTTGCAAAATTGGTCGTCCCATCAAGGGGATCGACGACCCAAGCCCATTCACGATCTGGCAAAACTTGGGTTGATTCTTCAGTTAATACCCCATATTCAGGAAACTCTTTTTCGAGTGCAGCTTTGATATAGGCATCCGCCCAGCGATCGCTTTTCGTCACAAGGCTGCCATCGTCCTTAGCGATCGCTACTCGCGCCTGTTCAAAATCTGCAAGCAGGTGATCGCCCACTTGCCTAGTTAACTCTTGGATAAAGGGAAGAATTGTTTGCCAGTTTTTCATAGGTTGTTAACATACCGCACAATTAGATGGGCACTTATAGCTATCACCAGTCATGTTAAATCAAAATCAAAACCCAACAGAGGGTGGCGGCTCGAAGCATCGCCACTCTCTGTTGGGTTTTGATTGACTGACAAAACTGTTGAAATCCGCATTTAACCGTAGGGGCAGGTTTTGCTAAAAGCTTTGCTGTAAGCCAATCACGGATCTACTAAACCTGCCCCTACAGAGATCTGTCAGTCAATCAGGTTGGGTTGATACACTAGGCGATAGCCCATCTAATTGTGCGGTAAAATGCAATCATGTTAGGACTATTGAGGATTTTGTTGACCTATGAACTTTAGCCTGAATATTAGTCTAAGTTTAGGTCGCGTTTGGGCGATCGCTACCAATGTATTTCGCGAAACCGTGCGCGAACAGGTACTTTACTTATCTTTGCTATATACCGTGATCTTGGTTTCAGCGATGCTGATGCTGCCAGAGTTTTCCTATGACTCATCGGCAAAGATGATCGTTGATGTTGGTATCGCGGCGATCGAGGTAGTGAGTTTGATTGTGGCGGTATTGGTTGGCACAAATCTCATTAATAAAGAGATCGATAAGCGCACAATTTTTATTTTAATTGCCAAGCCAATGCACCGCACTGAATTTGTGTTAGGCAAGCATCTAGGCTTAACTGCTGTGATTGGGGCGTTGGTGTCAATTATGACTGTTATCTTTATTGCCCTGATGGCAATCAAAAACATTCCAATCCCGATTCCTGCGATTCTCACCGCTAACTTTTTTATCTTTTGGCAAATTATGCTGCTAGGGGCGATCGCAATTTTCTTTGGTTCCTTTTCAGGTTCGCTAATTGCTTCTTTGCTGACCCTAGCCGCCTATTTAATCGGAAATTTTAGTCGTGATTTGTTGCTACTGGGTGAGATTTCTAAAAATCCTAGTTTGCAGACAGTAACGCGAACTTTTTATATGATTTTGCCCGACTTATCCCGTGCTAACCTCAAAAACGAAGCAGTTTATAATATTCTGCCAAGCTTTTTAGATATGTTTAATAATGGGGTTTATATATTGAGTTATGCCTTGTTGACCTTGGCGATCGCGATTCTCATCTTCGGTCGTCGTCAGTTCTAAAAAAGAACGGCAATGCACCGCCGTTCTCAACACATCTAGGAATTAACTATGCGCTACCGTCGTTTTGGCAAAACTGAGATGCTCCTATCAGTCTTTTCATTAGGAGCGATGCGCTATATGGAGTCAGCAGAGAACGCCCATCAAACGATCGCACGAGCGCTAGAAGTTGGCATCAATCATATTGAAACTGCTCAAGGCTACGGCAAGAGTGAAGAATTTATCGGTAAGGCGATGCGAAATGGATTGAGTAAACAACGCGATCGCTTTTATCTAACTACTAAAATTTCGCCAACCAAAGATGCTGATTCCATGCGTCGCCAGATCGAACAGTCCCTCAAAAAGCTGAATGTGGACTATATCGATAACTTTGATATTCATGGAATTAACTTACAAGAGCATCTTGATCTAGTCACAGATCCAAATGGCTGCATGAAAGCAGTTAGAGAAGCAGTCGATCAAAAAATGATTGGTCATGTCGGATTCTCCACCCATGCACCCCTTGATGTAATTCTCAATACGATCAACACCGATTTATTTGAATCGATCAACTTACATTATTATTTTTTCAATCAACGTAACGCCGCCGCCGTGCAATTAGCCCATGAGAAAGATATGGGTGTATTCATCATCTCGCCATCGGATAAAGGCGGAATGCTATATAGCCCTTCAGAAGAATTAGCAAGCGTAAGTTATCCATTTACGGCTCTCTATATGTGCGATCGCTTCCTGCTTAGCGATCCCCGTGTGCATACTCTCAGCCTTGGCGCAGCAAATCCCACCGAAATTGACTCGCATCAAGATGCATGGGACAACGATGAGCCAATGTCCGAGTTAGAGCAAGCAGTTCTCGATTGCATTAATCGCCGCTACACAATCTTGGAAGGCGATCGCTGTTCCCAGTGTTATGAATGCTTGCCTTGCCCTGAAGATATCAATATTCCTGAAGTGTTACGCCTCAGAAATTTAGCCGTCAGTTTTGATATGGTGGAATTTGGCAAGTATCGTTACAAAATGTTTGAAAATGCGGGGCATTGGTTTCCCGGACGTAAAGCTATTCGCTGCACTGACTGTGGCGATTGTTTACCACGCTGTCCAGAAAACTTAGATATTCCTAGTCTTTTACGTGATACTCACGATCGTCTCAATAGTGGTGAAGGCAAGCGCCTATGGGAATAACAGAAAGTTGGCGCGATGCGCCAACTTTCTGTTATTGGTTTTTTGGTACGATGGGATACATTACGTAATAAAAACTAAAATCTAATCTAAAAAAATCTATGGCTTCCAGTTATTCATTCGATGTGGTTAGCGATTTTGATCATCAAGAGCTTGTCAATGCGATCGATCAAACACGCCGTGAAATAGTCAGTCGCTATGACTTAAAAAGTACCAAAACAGAAGTTGAACTTGAAAAAGAATCGATAACTATTAACACTAATAGTGAAATGACGCTCACTGCGGTGGTTGATGTGATGCAATCTAAAGCGATCAAACGAGGCTTATCTCTAAAAATCTTTGACTACGGCGAAATCGATTCTGCTAGCGGTAATCGAGTCGTGCAAATTATTAAGCTAAAAAAGGGTATTGAACAGGATCAAGCAAAAAAACTTTCTAAAATTATTCGTGATGCTTTCCCAAAAGCTCAAGCTTCTATCCAAGGCGATGCTTTACGGGTTACTTCCAAATCAAAAGACGAACTCCAAGAAATCATTCAACTCGTAAAAGCAGAAGACTTTCCCCTCGCACTTCAATTCACGAACTATCGTTAAGCCAAAAAGGCGCTTTGCGACATTACCTAAAAGAGAATTGCGGCGCATCGCGCCGCAATTCTCTTTTAGGTTAGCGATATTAGGCAGCTTTGAACATTTGCTCTAAAATTCTCTGTACGATTTGCCAACCTGTAAAGGTTTGCCATGCAAAAACACCAATCAAAGCAGTATTTACAGTGATATGAGCTACCCTCGCCCATTCTTTGCCCTGTTGTAATATTGGTGCAAAAGCAGCGGACAGGGCTGCTAAAAATGCCAAACCTAGACCAGCTAACAAATGCGCTCCCACAAATAACTTGCCATTATCGTTATAGGTAACAGCCATACCGCCAACAGCGCCCGCTACCATTAGCACCAAAAATACCGATCCAAGCTTGTGATGCAGAATATTGTATCGTTTGGCGATCAGAGCTTTTTTCTCTTCTCCCTCGGCGCTGCGAATTTTGCGATATTGCCAGCCGACATAACCTGCATAAAGAGCCAAAAGTAAAGTTAAGAGCATCAGCAGTGGGTGAGCAAAGGTCACCACTGTTTTAAATGGTTCAGGGATTGCGACAATCATAGTTCTGTTCTTAGGAATTTCGTAGAAATAGCGTTGCGACGATTTTGTATTGAATCTTATTCAATTGTAAATAATTTTAATATATAGCTGCCACGACGAGGGTTGTTAAAAAGAGAGACAGTGCAAAGCGCTGTCTCTCTTTTTAAGGGTTAAATTGCTTCCCAGTCTCGAAAAGTTGCAGCTTGCCCCCACGGTTTCCCATCTTCGTCTACTACATTCCAGATAATCGCTTGATCTATGTAGAAGCGATCGCCTGTACTCGCAATCCTGATCCCACGATAATTACTAATATATCCTTGAGATTTTGCTTGTGCTAAAAGTTGTTCTCTTTCGCTGCGTTCCATTACCTCAGCCGTATATCGTGATGGCGTTGAGATAAAAGAGTGCCAATCCATCTTCCATAAATCGAGTGCCTTTTGATTGCCATAGTTAAGAATCGGATCGGCTTGAGTGCCATGAGAAACTAAAACAAAATCTGCATTAAATAGTAAATTTGCTATTTCTACTGGTGATTGGTGATCGGTTATTGGTATTAGAGTATCGCCAGTCCAATGATGAAAACTATCCAGTAATAACTGGATATGTTGTAATAGTTCTTTTTGTAACCAAGGTTCAGAGTTATTTGTATTCATAGAAAAGGGAACATGGCTTTAAGTTAGAACCTCGTCATGGGTTTGTAGAACATACTTTTGCTTGGCTTGGTAATTGGCTTGGTAAGCTGCGACGATTGAGTAAAGATTTTATAAATACTTTCTAAAACCTGCGCCACAGATCAAGTCTTTACCGTCAAAAACAGGTTTAGGAGGTCTGCCAGATGTAGAGTCTTCTGCGAGACAGGTC
Source organism: Pseudanabaena sp. BC1403 (assembly GCF_002914585.1). Classification (NCBI taxonomy): domain Bacteria; kingdom Bacillati; phylum Cyanobacteriota; class Cyanophyceae; order Pseudanabaenales; family Pseudanabaenaceae; genus Pseudanabaena; species Pseudanabaena sp. BC1403. The sequence continues at coordinate 49,478 of NZ_PDDM01000016.1, read as the reverse complement.
ACCTTAACCGTTGCTTTTTGCTTGGCATCATAAATGACTGCACTAACCACACCAGGAATTTTTGCAGTAGTTAGTCCTAAGCGGAAGAAATCATTTGGGACAACTTGTGGAGTTGCATAAATGAATGCTCGATCTTGTTCAACTTCAAATGAGTATTCATAACGGACTGTTGTTGTAAGTAGTGCTCCTAATATTTTCAAATCCTCATATGATTTCCCGAATTTTTTATGTTCTTCAAAATATGCCTGTTGCGCTCTGACAAAATCATCTGTTATATACGGTGCTCGATTTCCACAAGCACAACTAATTGGTACTTGGACAAAACACAAACCAACTCCGAGGGGAATTACACCTACCAAAGCCCACAAAAAACGTCTGTGACCTAAGGTCTTAGGAATTACTTCTGTATGTTCGTTTGTGTTATCCATAACTGAAAGCACGCCAACTCAAGGATGAAATGCAACGGAATAATTTGATTTCTTATTTTAAAGTTTACCCCATGCTAACCTTGTCAAAACCCCAAAAGCGTTGTGCTTTTCGCTGCATCACGCTTTTGGGTTTTATGACCTAATACAAACTATAGCGTTCCAACTAAATTTATTCTTTCATTGCTATACATAATGAAAAAGCTATCCAATTGATTAAAGCAATTTTTATGGGCTTGTGACCGCGATCGCAATTTTTTCTCTTTAAGATCACAGGATAATAGATTTGCGATCGCAATCTAAATATTGTTAGAACGCGATACTAGTATCTATCGAGTTAAGGTCAAAACAATGATTTTTAGTTCACTAAACCAAGTTCGCTCAATTGTCATTAACACCATTTTTGGAACAGAAAAAGCAATTACGCTGCTAGGCAAAACCTTTGTAGATCATAAGGTTTATAACTCGCTTAACGAAGCGATCTCAGAGTGTAGAAGCAATTTAGATTTAGGTATAGCTGTATTAATTACATGTAATGCTGATAAGTTTAGCGTTTGGGTTTCAATTCCCGAAGAAGTAATTTTGCAACCTATCTAATTTGATTCTATTACAAGCTTCTTGTCCCAATGTGTCATGCGTCAATATGATCACATGCAATTGTAAATCCTCAAATCTTGGCAAACCCCTTCACAATGACTGTTAACATCCTAAGTTCCTTTTAGCTTGCTCTATCCGTATCAAAACATGCTTAGCTAATTCTGATATCTCAATATAGAAGGTAGTATTTACAAATTTCAGATATTGAGAGTAGTCATAGATGTAGTAAATAAGAACTATCAGTCTTTCTTTCTATTTTCCCTGTGGGATTACTTTGTACTTACGAGAAACTTTAGCAGTGAGCAAAAGTACAATAAATTTTAAAATCATTTTATTTTTACCTTTGGGCTTCTTTATATTAAGTAATGTAACAGACTATTTGAAAATATCAATCCCGCTAAAGATAGGCATCTATAGTCTTTTCATTTTGTACAGCCCTTTACCCTCTAATCCTAACCAACAAATGCTTTAAAAGTATTGCTTTGTAATGTTTTTAAAGCATTTGTTAGGGTTCACTTGCTCTCAAACTGTTGTAAGTTTTGCGGAATAGCGATCGCTATTGTGGTCATTCTGGATCGCCAAAAGGAATAGTCGTCATATTGTTTCTTTTGTAAAATCCTGACGATATAGTCCTGTGGAATGACTGAAACCTGCGGATGTTCCCTGCGGATGTTCTTTAATATAAAAATATGAGCCAAAAATTAACCCAAGCAAAATAAAAATACTGGAGAAAATCACACGTATCCATCGAATAGTATTCATAAAAACCTCGTTTTTTCTTTCTGTTTTTCCCTTCCCATTAATTGGTAATCCTACAGCGCTTTGCGCTGTAAAAAGGAGAGGATGGGTGGCGCGAAGCGCCACCCATCCTCTCCTACATTAATTGCCATTGCCAATGAGAATAAAAGCTGACCAAAAATAAGGATGCTGGAATTCGCTCTGTTTTGATTGTAGGAGATCGAGTTGGGCTTGACGTAATGAATTAATAATATTATTACCCTTTTGCAATTGCGTATAAAAATTACCCATCAACATTTGTGTACCCTGATCGCTCACTGTCCATAGCGATGCGATCGCCGCCCTCGCACCAGTCCGTTGAATTTGATAACCAAAACCAAGAATCTCTTCGCCACTGCTTACCACACCTCCAACAGCAGTTTGGCAAGCACTCAAAACTATTAATTGTGTATTCGGCAATTTCCATTCGCGTAGCTCGCGCAGATTTAGGCGATCGCCATTTCCCATTAGCACAAACGAGTCTTCAGGCGTTCCACGGAGAAAGGCGGCATGGGTAGCCAAATGGATCAAACTGTAGCCACCAAATTGAGAAGCTGCGGCATTCCGAGTGAAAGAGGAATCAACTAATTTTGTTGTGTTGGGGAAAGTGGACGCAATTTTATCAATTTCTTTTCCTGCAAAAGGCAACCCTGTAAAACTGAATTTCTCATTGCCGATCGCAAATTTAATTTCGCCTGTTGTAAAAGCTGCCGCGATCGCTGTGAGTGGAGATTTGCTAACTGTTTGCACATTAAGAAACCCAGAAGCAGTCAAATAATTAAAGCTATAGCGCTCGATCAGCCATTGCTTGCCATCATAGAGTGATGCAATCGGGATATAACGCATCTGTCCATCGGGAGCGTAGAGCAGTAGATCAATATTGGCTGATTTGAGATCGGCTTCAATTGGTTTAATCAGATATTGGTATAGTCTTTCAGAAGATTCTTTTACGTCAAGTGATCCTGAATCTTGTAAATCAGCCCGAAAATTCTGTAGTAGTTTTGTAAATTCCTGAGGTTTGATGTTAATGGAACGGGAAATCGGTGCAGACTTGGCTGGGAGAAGCACTAAAAATAGTCGATCATCAAATAATAATGGATAGAAAAGTGCAGCTTTATCTCCAAACTTCTGGACGTTAGCTAATAGCGATCGCGATGTAGCTAAACTAAGCCCCTGTTGAGAAGCAGTTTGTTTGATTTGTACCGTTAGTGGTGAACCATTGAGTAGAGATTTGAGTTCTGTATTAATTAGTGCTTGTTCGGGCGCAAAGAGAGTGATTCCTACTGCGGTGCGATCGTTCCCTTTGACATCCCTTAGATAGTCTTGGAGCTCTTGCACTTTAAGCAGATCAAGGATTTGAATTGCTTCATTAATACGTCCCTGTTGCAGAAGGAGTTTAGCGAGATTGCGATAGTTATAAGATACACTCTGCTTATATGCCGAGCGATCTTCACGGGGCAACATTCTGATCGATTGACGAATTGATTCGCGGATATTTACGGATTGTTTGAGAAAAGCGATCGCAATATCTGGTTGATTTTGCAGTGCCATCAAATCACCAATATTCGCAAGCACAACTGATTCAGTACTAAGATCGCGCACTTCTCTTGCTATATTTAGTGCCTTTTGATAAGTTGCAATCGATTCTGCTTGCTTACCGAGATTTGCATAAGCACGACCAAGATTGCTCAGCGCCACACCTGTTCCTGTGCGATCGCCTACTTTCTCATACTGAGTGAGAGCCTTTTGATGAAAAGCGATCGCCTGCTCTGCCTGACCTAAGCGGGCATAGGTGCTGCCAATATTATCGAGGGTAATACCAATTCCAAGATCATTACCAATTTCTTTATAGACGGACATCGCCTTTTGAAAAAAAGCGATCGCTTCCTGATACTTGCCACTATTACTATAGAGTTGAGCAAGATTATTAAGATTGTTTGCTTGTCCTGCTTTTACGATCACATCATTATTTGCCGTATCACCCACAGTTGCCCGAACTGATAAGCCACGACTAGTCAAGGTTGGATTGCTATTGTCTTCGCCTAGAACATCGTGCAGAAGTTCCATTTCTGTTTTCTTTAACCCAACAAAATATTCACTAGATAATTTGAAATAAATTTTAGTTGCTTGATCTGCCAATTCCAACGCCCGCCGATTTTGACCAAGGCTGAAATATAGAGCGCTCATGTTATTTAGAATGGCAGCTTCATCACCTCGATAACAACAGAGCGATCGCACTAAAGTTAGGGCTTGCTCATAGGAATCTAGTGCTTGAGCATATTGAGTTTGGTTGGCATAGATCACGCCAATATTATTGAGTGTTTGAACTCTGCCAATGATATCGTTTCTTTCAATAGCGCTTGGCAACATCTGCTGATAACTAGCCAGAGCTCGATCATATTGCGAAGATTTAAAATAGATAGAAGCCATGCGTGAAAGTGTCAAGCTTTCACTGGTTCGCAAAGATATACGATCGCCTTTTTGAGCTTGGATGCGATCGCGAAAAATATCAAGAGCCTGTTGATAGATTGGCAATGCTTGAGCATATTGCCTTTGCTTGTCATGGACATCAGCGATATATTGCAATGTATAAGCCACATCCGCTAGCTCTCCGTCAGGAGCTTTAGCAATCTCCTGCGCAATTTTTAACGCCTGCTGAAAATAAGGCATTGCTTTTTCATATTGCCCTGTGGTGAGATAAACATCTCCCAAAAAATTCAGTGTGTCTCGCTCTCCCCCTGTCGCTTTCCATTTGCGAAATAACTCAAGTGATTTTTGTGAATCGGCGATCGCTCCTTGGGGATCTCCTTTTTGTAAGCGATCATATCCTGATTGTTTGAGATAGACTGCCTCAGTAATCTGCTGTGTGCGCAGATCATCAGATGATTGGGCGATCGCCTTTAATCCCAGTAATTGCAGTTTGGGGGTTACGGCAATAGGTATACCCACGACTATTAGAAATATTCCTAAAACTGCAAAATTACGAACTAAGCGCATAGTTACCTCTTTAGGGATGCTAAGCCTTATTCTGTCCAAAAGCACAAAATACGCCTAGCGGGATTTGAATTTATCTTGTTGGCTACAGTGAAATCTTTGCGCCTCAGAGGTCTTTGCGTGTTTAGTTTTACGACCGCTTACCCTTTCTCGCCACATCAAGAAAGATGAGCGTTTCATTGACTTACGCATGATTTTAATCACTTCCACTTCAGAAATGCCAAATTGGTCGTAAATCGTATCAAAGGTGGTGCGATCTTCCCATGCCATCTCGATAATGCGATCGATATCTACAGCCGTGAGCAGCTTAACAGCCTGTTTGTCCATATTAAGTTAGTCCTTCCGATCAATGTTGCCAAAATGGTCTAATGGCCAAAATCGCATGGTCGCTTTGCCTATGATATTTTCCTTTGGCACAAAGCCCCAAATATGGCCATCACAACTATTATTGCGATTGTCACCTAGAGCAAAGTAGGAATTAGCTGGCACTGTCGTTAGAGGCAAATCGTATTCAGGGGATTTGACTAAATATGGTTCTGATAGCGGCTGATCATTGATGTAAGTCACGCCTTCCTTGATCTCCACGCGATCGCCTGGCAACCCAATCACCCGCTTAATCAACGAACTTTTTTGCTTTTCGGCTGATAGTCCACAACCTTTTATTACTGCTTCATTTGGCTCAAAAACAACAATGTCAAAGCGTTGCGGTGTTTGGAATCGATAGCTCAATTTATCAACAATGATGCGATCATAATTTTGTAAAGTTGGCTCCATCGATCCTGAAGGCGGCAAATAATAAGCCTGAGCAACAGCACCCCGAAAACCTAAGGCTAGAGCCAAGCTTAATCCTACAGTTTGAGCTACTTCTTTCCAAAAGCCAGATCTTGGCGATTTTTTAGGTGGCTGCGATAAATTGCGAGATGTTTTGGACATAAATTTTGAAGCTTAATTGTTAGGGGAATCATAACCGCGCTTTGCGCGGCTATGACTTTAGTTTTGTTTCCAATGACGCGCTAATTGTTTTGCTTTTAGTCCCGATTCGATTACTTCGAGTAGTCTGGTCATACCAGTTGTATTCACAATTTCATAGGTTTTATTAGCCCGACGACAAGCCTCGATCGCTCTTTCGGTGAGTGAGTGGCTTGCATAACCCGTCACAATAATAATTAGATCGCCACCTGCAATTTGACTCTCACCTTGAGCAGCAAGTTGCAAGCCATCTTGTTCGGTATACCACATTAAATTAATTGCCGAATCGCGCAGCCGATTTTTTACAGCCGTTTGTAAGCGATCGTGTCCACCAAATACCAAAACCTTGCCACTGAGATCGGTATATAGTGCAGGGCGTTTTTCCGACTTGCGGTGTCTTGCTGTAGGTTGGACATCTGGGGCGCGATCAACACGGGAGCGATTTTCGAGTGCTTTGTTGTAAATAAAGGTGAGAGTTTGTTCATGGCTGCCACGCAAACGAGCAACAGGGCCTTCCTCACTGTGGGAATTTATTTGATTGATCAATGCCTCGACGACTTCTTCGAGAGCGTTGATTGCTTTTAAGTCATTGCCATATCCCCGAACTGCGATCGAAGCGTCGGTAGCGCTAAAGAAATCGCGTTGCTCTTCGATCATCTCCAAGAGATCAGCCTTTAATTCCAGTCGCCATTGAGCCGTTTGTTCAGTTATTCTTTCATCTAGTAGTCTTTCTTCACTCAAGATCAATTGGCGATCAGCAAGTTGGGCTGCTAGTGTGGGGGCTTCAGCGATTTCCTGTCGGATATCGGCAGCCTTTTTTTCTAGCCTTTGCTTAGTCTCGCTGTCTTGATGTGTCCCTTCGCGGCTATATTCTTGCAACATCTGCTCAACTTTTGCCAGCAGAGGTTTCAATCTTGCTTCAATTTGAGCTACTGCTTCTTGAATTTGGCGATCGCGCTGTTGTTGTAGTCGATTTTGTTCTAACTCTACCTTTGCCATCGTCAGCAAGTCGCTAACCGAAGCTTCCAGTTCATCTAATTCAGAAATATGCATATTTATTTAATATCCGCCTATATTTGCTTAATTTTAATCAGTCGAGAATAAGTCGTGAGAAATAACGTGAATAAGTAATTATAAGAAGTTATCGTCACTAATCTCCAATGTAACCTCTCGCTTACCTAAGTGTGTATAGTTTTATGCCTCAAACTGATATCAACCCTGCCACCTATATCGATTACGCCCTATTAGATCCTGCCGCCAGTGATGAACAGGTAGATCGTGTTTGTGAAGAAGCTGATCGCTTAGGATTTGCTAGCGTCTGCGTATACCCATGCAATGTCAGGCGCGTGACAGAACGACTACTCAAAACCAAAGTAGAAATTTGTACTGTAATCGGCTTTCCCAGCGGAGCTACCACCTCAAACGTTAAGCTTTATGAAGCTATGGAGGCGGTGGAAAATGGTGCAACGGAATTAGATGTCGTCATTAATTTTGGTTGGTTAAAAACTGGTCAAACTAATTTATTACATCAGGACATTGCTCAAATCTGTGAGGAATCAGGCAAACCCGTCAAAGCTATCTTAGAATTGAGCTTGCTCACAACTGATGAGCAGGAACTCGCAGCCGAGGTTTGTATGGATGCGGGAGTAGCTTTTTTGAAAACGGGCACAGGCTGGGCTGGGGCTGCCACGATTGAAATGGTGAAGTTTCTCAAGGAAATTTCACGAGGTAAGGTTGGAATTAAGGCTTCAGGTGGAATTCGTACCAGAGAACAAGCGATCGCTTTAATCAATGCAGGCGCAACTCGTATTGGTACATCTCACGGTGTAGCGATCGCTCGTGAAAAAGATTAATTAAAAAAAGATAAACAGAGATTATCTTTTTTTATTAGGTCTTACGCATCTGCCCTGCAATAAATTGCGGGCTAAAAGCTTAAACCTGTTGAAACAGGTTGGTTTGAGGCTTTCTTTAGTCAGTTTTAACTGACTTACGCAAATCAACCAAGAACTTTAGTTCTTGGTTGATTTGCGTAAGTCCTATTAATTTTAAAACCTTACTGGAGATAGCTTTTAATCCCCTAAATAAAGTGTTGCCATAATTTCTTTGGGGGATTGGAAATAGAGTTGTATAGCAATGTAAGATTTGCTTACTCCCTTCCCAGTGAATAGGGGCGGCTTTGCCGCCCCTATTCACTTTATAACGCCTATTCTTTTGAGAATCAAAACCCAAAAGAGCAATGGCGGCGCGAAGCGCCGCCATTGCTCTTTTGGGTTTTGATTTGTCCTAAACTCAATCATTGCTATAGCTGTCGTCAAGTGCATCAGGAGATAAAACACAAAAGAAAGTTGCAGCGCTTTGCACTGCAACTTTCTTTTGTGTTTTATCTCTTAACTAGGGTGACTAAAGCTAAATGAGTACGAATTACTCACAACTCTTATGAAGGACAGCTATAAATCCTAAAAGATATGGGTATAATTCCAACCTCACCAATCAAACAGCATAGAATAACAACATAAACATCAAAAACTAAGCTGTGATACCAACTCTTGATGTCAAATATGCTTATTCAATGTGTCTGGGAATGCTAATTGCCCTGACAGGTGTTTCCCTATGGCAACGTTTTGCCCCACAGCCAATCCGTGATATTCCTGAAAATACTGAAGCGGCTAAGGTAATCGTTCCGCCATTGCCTGCAACTTTTACGCGCCCCAGCCTCAATGATGGCGAAAATATCGGGAGTCTTCGTGTTGGCAATCGTACCGATCGCTCTGTGCGGATTGTCTTATTTTCACGAGTTACCTCCCAAAATGTTTGGCAAGCGATCGAGCCACTAAATTGGGACTTTGCCCCGAATGAGGGCGGCAAAGAAGGATTTTTGCTATCTTTGCCAAATTACAAAATTGCGATCGGTAAAGGTGATGTAATTTTTGCCTTTGCTACTGATGGCTCCCGCACTTACTGGGGACCAAATATTGTGGGCGAAACTGACGCTCCATTTTGGGATAGCCAAAACAAAGAATGGAGCATGGTATTACAACCATAATTGTCACTATTGATAGCTAAAAAAATAACCTCTCGCTACGCGAGAGGTTATTTTTTTAGCTATCAGTTGGATCTTTGCGCTTAATTAATGGCTTTGGAACGGGTGGACGATCTTCAGTAGAAAACCTTGGACGGGGTGGATACATAGACCCATCGCCGCCATCACTCGTATAGGAAGGCTTAAATGGACGATCGCTATAGGGGCGATCGTTGTACTTTCTTGGTGCAAATTTGCCCCCACTAGGACGACCCTTGAATTGAGAGCCCCTCTTACCCTTATAGGGAATAATCCCGATAAATTCACCATCAATAATTGTCAAAACATCCCCTTGACGTTGGACATTTACACTCCAGAATTGCCCCACTGCGTCAGTCGGCAGTAGCCCAGTGAGGCGGACTTTAAACTTAGTGTACTCTTTGGTAACCTTATCTTTTTGCTTGTCAAACTTTTGCTCAGTACGGCGAACCTTAACGATGACAGAGTTATCTTCAATCGACTGACTTGAGATCTCACCTCGCACCGAGAAATAACCATCTTGAACATTAGGATCAATTGGTATATCAGGTTTTCCAAGTTCAACAGGAGCCCAGACCCCAGATATCTGTACATGCAATTTACCTGCCTTGTCATTTGTGCGCGGATATACAACCCACAAATACTCGCGATCGCTCTCTAAGCGTTTTTTGACAATGGAAATAATCTTTCCCAGTAATACGGCATCAACTTGAGAACTATCTGTTGTTAGGATATATCCTTTCGCAAAGTTGTCTTCATTAGCAATATATTTGCCGTTGATTACGCCGATCGCTCTGTACTGAAATGGCTCTGTTGGTTCTGGAATTGGTTGCAAACAGACTTTGTTCTCTTGAGGCTCTTCAGTTCGATTAGTTGCGACGGGTTGAATATCCCCACCACGATTTAAGGTAGGTAATTTTATCCTTGATGCAGCAGGGATAATCTTGGGAACTGATGACACAGTCTTAACTGATTCCTCTTTCTGCGGCAACGATTTTTGCTCTTCAGACGGAGTAGAATCTGGAAGCTTGGGAGCTATAACTTTAACAACTTCTAATTTGGGCAAGTCTTTAATCGGAGGTTTAGGTGTAACAGAGTTTGGTAATTTATTGTTTGAGTCATCGGATTGGCTGGACTTATTGATTTTACTCATCTGAACCTCCAGAAAAATAAGTTGTCTAATTGCGGACTAGACCTTACTAAGCAATTGCTAGAAAAATATGTGATGTAAAACAACAGTGGATTTATCTTATACAGTTTGCATAAGAAAGAATTTTAGTTGATACTTATCTCATTTAAGTGTGAGATAACCCCATATTTAAAACCTACCTAGACTAAGTTCCGCAAAAAAATAAAATATCTAGGTAGTCTAACCTATCCCCTTGCTGATTGGCTTTGCGGCTTAAGTTTGGTTAGCTATATTGCCAAATCTAGCTTTAGTGAAGATTTAAATATCTTTCACTAGAATAAGCATACACCGTTCTTATGCAGTCCTGTTAATACTTGATTGAGTACTTCATAGAATTTCACGGAGATATTGCGTAAACAGTAGGCAAAGACTTGGCACAACGTTATCCTTAACTAATGTTCTACATCTGTCTCCTTAATAAACAAATATAATAAACATTGATTTGTGCCACTTCTCCTCTTTAAGTTTTTTAATTTTTCTTAAATATTCCGACTCTACGACTCTAAATAATAAAAACGATTTTGAGTCAAGTCTGCCATTAAAATCTAGCAATTCTCATTATGAAAACGATTTTGGTGTTTGCAGTGCATGTGTCACTGCAAACACCAAAATCGTTTTTTTGAAAGCTTACCTAATGAAGACTTTCAAAAAAACGATTTTTATAATGAGAATTGCTGATTAAAATCGGTTTCGTAATTAGAGTTACTGACAAGTGCTTTAGCTATTAGCAAGACTAGTAATTGATTGTAATACTAATTTCCTTGTGGCTACACCCTCGGAAATCCCCCCAACCCTTATAAGTAGCTTGGCACAATTAAATATAAACCCCAAAAATTTGTACCGTTCGCCTCGCGGTCGGCACAGGTTTTTTCGCTGTTTTTTCATTATGCCGAGGTACTTAGAGTTTTAAATTTTCAAAATGGCAATGTTGAAAATTGGTATACAAAGTAGCACTTTTGGGACAGATGGTATTAAGGATTTACAAAGGATTTGCGATCCCCACTAAATCAGCGCTTACGATACTTTTATCCCTACAGCAGTTTTAGAGCTAACGAACCAAATAAATGTTTTAAAAGCGTTGCGAAGCAATACTTTTAAAACATTTATTTGGTTCGGGTTGGAGCGCAAAGCGCTGTAAGTTAGGTAATTTGCCTATATTTGGGATCTGTATTTTGGGAATGAAGCATATTCGTTCATGGAAAGTGAGGATTTTATGACATCTGACAAGCAAAATTTTGGATTGATTGGTTTGGCGGTGATGGGAGAAAACCTTGCTCTAAACATTGAGCGCAATGGGTTTTCGATGAGTGTTTATAACCGTAGTCGCGACAAGACGGATAAATTTCTAGCTACACGCGCTGCGGGCAAGAATTTTAAAGGCACATTCACGATCGCTGAATTTGTTGCTTCCCTAGAGCGACCTCGCAAAATGCTGATTATGGTTAAGGCTGGAGCGCCAGTTGATGCCGTAATCCAAGAGCTAATCCCATTTCTGGAAGAAGGCGACATTATTATTGATGGTGGTAACTCGCTCTTTGGCGATACTGAACGTCGCACTGTTGAGCTAGAAGCGCTCAATCTTAAATTCATCGGTATGGGCGTGAGTGGCGGCGAAGAAGGCGCTCTCAATGGCCCTAGCATGATGCCTGGCGGGCAAAAGTCTGCCTATGCAGAAATTGAGCCGATTGTGACCAAAATTGCTGCTCAAGTCGATGATGGCGCTTGTGTGACCTACATTGGCAAAGGTAGTGCGGGGCATTACGTAAAAATGGTGCATAACGGCATTGAATATGGCGATATGCAGTTGATTGCTGAAGCTTACGATTTACTCAGCACTGGTTTAGGCTTGACGGCAAGTGAGTTGCACGAAACCTTTACCGCATGGAAAAGTTCAGAACTTGATTCTTATCTCATCGATATCACAGCTGATATTTTCACAAAAACTGATGAGCTCACTGGGGATGCATTAGTCAACAAGATTGTGGATGCGGCTGGTCAAAAGGGGACAGGCAAATGGACTGTGGAAAGTGCCTTTGATCTTGGCGTACCGATCCCCACGATGATCGCGGCGGTGACTGCGCGGGTGATGTCTTCTTATAAGGAACAACGGGTGGCTGCCTCGAAGGTTCTAATCAGTTCAACTTCTGGTAAATATGAAGGCAATCGCCAAGAATTTATCGATGCGGTACGTGATGCCCTTTACTGCTCCAAAATTTGTTCCTACGCTCAAGGTATGGCGCTTTTGGGCGCAGCCTCTCGCGAGTTTGGCTACGACTTAAATCTTGGCGAAATTGCACGGATTTGGAAAGGTGGTTGCATTATCCGCGCTGCTTTCCTTGACAAGATCAAGCTAGCTTTTCAACGCAATCCTCAATTGCCTAATTTGTTAGTTGATCCTGACTTTACACAAACTATTCTGACCAAAGAAGCTGCTTGGCGTAAGGTCGTCATGGCTGCGGCACAGTTGGGTATTCCGATCCCCGCGTTTAGTGCATCTCTCGATTATTTCGATAGCTACCGACGCGATCGCCTACCTCAAAACTTGACACAAGCTCAACGTGATTACTTCGGTGCTCATACCTATGAGCGCACCGATAAACCCAGAGGCGAATTTTTCCACACCGAGTGGATGAAGTAAAAATAAAGGGGCAATAGCCTTTAATATTTTGACTCAAGGAAGAAAAGTAAAAAGCTAGCAAAGCGAGCCTTTTACTTTTCTTCCTTTTTAATTTAATGGGTAGCAAATTGGGTTATAACGCGATGAGCAACTATTTTTTAGCTATTGCTCTGAGGTTGTGTGAGCTACCGAAAATTCAAAATCCTCATTAGTGCAGTACGAGAAATCAGGTCTTTCAGACTTTTAGTTGCACATCGCGTGTTATATAAATTATTCAGGGTAGAAACAACTTATAGCGCTTTTCACTGAAATAAAAATCAGAATTTAATAACGCATTAATAACAAGAATTTTGTAATTAACTTGGCATAATTTGCTGTAATTAAGCGCAGGCTTTTCCTAGCGTCGGAGTTAGTTTATGGTTCGTATTCGATCATTTTGGTTCTTGGCGATCTCATTCAGCGTGGCGATCTCCATTTTGTTCGGTTGCCAGCCCAATCAAGCCATGAGCTTAGAAAAAACTGCGATCGCCTCAAAAAATATTAGTCAAAACAAATCACTGCCTATCGATCTTGGCTTTCGCCCCGAAACTAATGGTTTCAGTTTCGAGAACTATGGCAATGAAGACGGCATTCAAAACCTCACTCCCGTTGATATGAGACGGATGTTTGGCGATCAGGTTTGTGCGACTCAAGGGGAACAATGTGTATTAACTCCGCCTGCTGAACGGTGGATGGAGGAGACTAATAAAGGCATGGATGGAGGGCATTGTGAAGGTATGGCGGCTCTAAGTCTCCTCCTATACACCGACAAAACAATAGCAGAAGAATTTGGGAAACCAACTAACCTCGCACTGCAAGGTAACAAGAAACTTCAGCGTGAAATTGCTTACTGGTTTGCTACTCAGGGAGTTGCTCCGACTTCCTCTAGTGAGATTAAAGACAAAACCCCAGTCGAGATTGTAGAGCTACTAAAGGAAGGGTTGAAATCAACCGCCGATCCTACCTACACTATGGGCATCTACCAGTCAGGTTTTAAAGGTGGACACGCCATCACACCCTATGCGATCAAAGACTTGGGCGATGGCAAATTATCTGTGTTGGTCTACGACAATAATCACCCAAATCTAGAACGGCACGTTGAAATTGATGTCAATGACAACACTTGGCAATACAATGCCTCGACCAAACCAGGCGAACCTGAGTCTGAGTATGTTGGTGATGCTCAATCGAAGACACTTACCCTCACACCTACACCACCTCGGTTGCAACAACAGCAATGTGATTTCTGTGGTAGTGCAGAGGAGTTGGGTAGCAATAGCTCCGAAGAAATTGTTGCTAAAGGTAAGGCGATCGCAGCAGCTAAATTCAACCAGATTTTCCTAGAAGGAGACTCCGATCTGCTGATCACCAACGGCAGCAGTAAGATTGGCTACGAGAACGGGAAGTTTGTTAATGCTTTCCCTGGTGCGTCCTTTATTCCTATGAAGAGTTCTGAACTCTGGAAAGACGACGAAGAACCAATCTATAACATTCCTGTCGGCACTCCTTTTACGATGACACTACAATCGAGTAGTGAAACGAATGGTAAAGAATTGACAGATGTAGTGATGATCGGTCCTGGGTACGACTTAGGGCTATCGGGTATTAAGGTAATTGCTGGTCAAAAAGATGCCATCAAGTTTAGCGCCAACGGTCGCAGCCTATCTTACAATCCCAGCAACTCCGAAGCGCCCAATATCCTGTTTGGGATTGCTACTGACAAAGATGACTACGAGTTTGAGTTAGACAGTGTAGACATTGATGCTGGCGGTACTATAAGCGCCAATCTGGACACAGCCAAAGGTCGCCTCGGTATCAAAATTACTGATACAAAAGAGGAAGCAATTTTTAATCTGATCCTTTCGCGCATTGACGACAAACGAGAGCAAAGCTTTGAAGGTGAAGACTTAACTTTAGCTTCGGGCGATACACTTTATCTTGACTACGCAAAGTGGACTGGTAATGGAGCCAAGTTGACGTTAGAACTCGACAAGGGAAGCAATGGCACGATCGATGAAGTGACTACGCTAAATGATAAGAAGTAGTGGTTCGCTAGTTTGAGATCTTCTCGCGATCGTTAACGTCTCGCTGAGCTTGCCTCAAAACTTGACACAGGCTCAGCGCGATTACTTCGGCTCTCACACCTACAAGCGCATCGACAAGCCCATCACAGAGAGTGTATAGGTAGATGTGGCTATAAATTTTCAGATCTGAATCACATAAACTCAACATAAAATGAAAGTAAATAAGATCGTAAAACAATGGCTGAAAGATGGACAGATGAAAGATTAGACCGATTTGCTGACAAAGTTGATAACTTAGGCAATGATATTCAGCAACTAATACAAGCACTTTACCTCGAACTGCCAACAGTCAAAGCTGAGATAAACAGTGTTAGGGAAGAAGCTAGAGAGCAACGTGAAACTCTCCATGCCGAACTTGTGGAAATAAAGGAGATTATTAAACAGCAAGCTATTAAATCACAATCTCAAAGCGAATCTCTTCACACCGAATTACTAGAAATCAAAGAAATCACCAGACAGCAAGCCATTGTTGCTCAGACTCAAGCTGAAAGTATCAGGCTGATGATTGAGATGCTCAATCGGAAACAGGCTTAGTAAATTAATAAAGGCGATCGCAATTATCTTTTTATTTAAAATTCATGATTAGTACACCAACGGACAAAATATTAGCGATCGGGTTGATGAGTGGTACATCGGTTGATGGCATTGATGCGGCTTTAGTGGAAATTAGCGATCGCCATAACCATCTCGCAACCAATTTAATCGCAGGGCATACTTACGCATATCCCGCCGATCTGAGAGATGAAATATTAGCGGTCTGTGCTGGGGAAGCGCGATCGCTACAACAAATATGTGAACTCGATGATCGCATTGCCGAGTGTTTTGCTCAAGCTGCGATCGCCATTATGGAAAAGGGCGATCGTAGTCCCGACTTGATTGGCTCTCACGGTCAAACCGTATTTCATCGTCCTCCTGTTGGGAAGCATATGGGCTACACGGTGCAGCTTGGTCGGGGTGCAGTAATTGCCGAATTGACGGGGATCAATACTGTAAGCGATTTTCGGGTTGCCGACATTGAGGCTGGAGGTCAGGGCGCTCCACTTGTGTCGATGTTAGATGTTTTGCTGCTTTCAGATCCTACTAAATATCGCGTCTGCCAAAATATTGGTGGGATCAGTAACCTAACTTATTTACCTCCCAACTCGATTGAGAATCAAGATCAGGTTTTTGGTTTTGACAATGGGACTGGCAATGTACTGATGGATATGGCAACCCAAAAACTATTTGGTGAATCCTTTGATCTGGATGGCGCGATCGCTCGTCAAGGTAACCCAGATTTAGATTTAATCAATAAATGGCTAGAGCAAGAATTTTTTGTAATCGCACCGCCGAAATCTACTGGACGCGAGTTATTTAGTCCTGACTATTTAGCAGCGCGTTTAGCGGAATGCCAACATTTGAGCAATTACGATATTTTGGCTACACTTACTGAGTTTACGGCTAGGGCGATCGCTAAAAGTTATCGTGATTTTCTGCCCGTATTTCCCAATGAAGTTTTGATTGGTGGCGGCGGTGGTCGCAACGGTTATTTGATGGAGCGTTTACAGGATTTATTAGCTCCTGCGATCGTAAAGCGCACTGATGACTTTGGGATGAGTGGTGATAGTAAAGAAGCGATCGCATTTGCCGTGTTGGGATATTTGCGTCTCAAAGAACGTGCTGGCAATTTACCGAGCGTCACAGGTGCAAAGCGATCGGTATTATTAGGTAAAATTTATCAATAGCAATATTTTCAACACTACTTTTACAGGTGTCGAGCAATGTCAAGTAAAGATGCCATCATTAATGAGTTGCAATATATTCCCGAATCTAAACTATCTGCTCTATATGATCTGATTCACTATTTTCGCTTGGGAATTAATAGTGAGATAGAGCAAGAATCTGATGAAGATCTCGCAATAGATCAACATCAATGCTTAAAAACCATACAAAAAATTAAACAGGAAGGTTTATCGGGCTTTACCGAGATTAGTGATGTAAAAACTTATATTCAAGATTTAAAACATGAAATTAGTTAAAGATGATGACTATCCTATGAATACCGTATTATTTGTGTTTTTCTAGTCCAAAATGAGACAATAGTTTTAGTCGATATTGGCAGTCACGATGAAGTTTATTAATGCCAGTAAAAAAAGGAGGCGCTTTGCGCCTCCTTTTTTTATGTTTAAAGAAGCATTAAGCAGCTTCTTCTTCATCTCCAGTAATGATCGCTTCATCTTCGACATATGCTTCAGCATCTTCAGCAGATACTTCATACTCGATGTCTTCGATGTCGCCATGACGACCTTCGTAGATTGCATCGGCAAGCTTACCGACAATCAACTTAATCGAGCGAATCGCGTCGTCATTTGCAGGAATACCGATGTCAACGCTATCAGGATCGCAGTTGGTATCAAGCAAAGACACAATGGGAATCTTCAACTTTTGGCATTCTTGAACAGCGTTGTACTCACGCTTGTGGTCAACCACGATCACAATGTCGGGTGGCTTACGCATAAGCTTGATGCCGCCAAGGTACTTACGTAGCTTTTCCATTTCACGGCGAAGAGTCGATGCTTCTTTCTTAGGAAGGCGATCGAGTGCGCCACTTTCGTCGCGACGTTCGAGATCCTTAAGGCGATCGACACGGGTTTTGATCGTTGTCCAGTTGGTAAGCATTCCACCCAACCAGCGTTGGTTGATGTAGTAACTACCACAACGAGCTGCTTCTTGAGCAATTAGACCAGCAGCTTGACGCTTGGTTCCAACAAACAAAACCTTTTTGCCTTGTTCAGATGCTTGACGCAAATAAACGTAAGCTTCTTCAAGATATTGCGCAGTTTGAACTAGGTCAATGATGTGAACGCCATTACGCTCGGTAAAGATGTAAGGCTCCATCTTGGGGTTCCAACGACGGGTTTGATGCCCGAAGTGAACTCCAGACTCTAGCAACTGTGCTAGGGTTACGACTCCCATTTAATTTTTCTCCTATTGTTCGGGTTTATCCTTGCGCCTGAGATGGAATCTAGTAGTTACTTGTAACTCTAAACACCCGAAACCTCAAGCGTGTGTTTTTTACAGCCTATCTAGGATATCGCATAATGTGACGATAAAATTATAAAAATGGAGTTTTTATCAAAAAACAATTTTGGATTTCTCAGAACTATAGGTAGGACATAAGACCCAAAAGAGTAATGGCTGCGCGAAGCGCAGCCATTACTCTTTTGGGTCTTGATTTGTCATAAGGGACAAGCGAATAAATAAAGTACTATTCTAGGTTTCACAGAATTATACCAATTCACAAAAGTGTGACAACGCTTCTGTGAATTAAAAACCAAACCCTGTAAGGGTTTTAAAACACAAAATGGCTGCGCCACTTTGTGTTTTGGTATTAGTGAGGAGGATTCGCTGCCCCACTAATTCTGGTTTTAGATTTGCTACATTATTAAATCGCAAGTCCCTAAGTGATTAGCGGTAAAGTGATAACCTATGAACCAAAGATTTTTTATTGCGCTGTTACCACCTGATTCCATTCAAGATGAAGTTAGGCAAATTCAATATGATTTTGAAGCTCGCTATAGTTCTAAAGCTACACTCAAAGCACCTCCACATATTACTCTCATTCCTCCCTTTGAACTATCTAGCGATCGCCTTAATCCATTACAAATCGAACTAGAGAAATTTGCTAAAACTTATTCGCCTTTTACGATTAACCTATCAGGATTTGCGGCTTTCCCACCTCGTGTAATTTATCTTGATGTTGTTCCTAACCCAGTTTTGCCAAATCTATATGTAGACATTGCGGCAACACTGGTGAATACTCTGGGCATTATCGATCCTTATGCTTCTAGACCATTTGTGCCACATATGACCGTTGCTTTTCGGGACTTGACTTCTGAGAACTTTGAACTTGCTTGGACAGAATTTCGCGATCGCCAAATTAATTTTGAATTTGAAGCGATTAATCTGACGCTATTGGCACATGATGAGCAGAAATGGAATGTTCTATCTAACTTTTCATTGAAGTCCGCAGAAGAATTACCCTAATGGGTTTTAGTCTGATTTAAACTTATTGCGTAATTGACTGCTTAGCGCATCAATACTGGTCACAACTACTAATAGAACTAGCATCATTGTCATTGCTTTGCTATATTCAAAGCCGCGAATATAGCTAACTAACTCGAAGCCAATCCCCCCAGCACCGACTACACCTAAAACTGAGGCTGCGCGGATATTGTATTCAAACATATAGAGTGTATAGCCGAGGCAGAGTGGTAATACCTGTGGCATGATTCCATATTGAGCAATTTGCCACCATGAGGCGCGACTTACTTGCAGAGATTCTAGCGATCGCTTATCTACGGACTCGATCGCTTCTTGATAGAACTTCGCTAGGTAGCCAATCGTGTATATTCCCAATGCCAAAGTTCCCGCAGGCGCACCTAAACCTGTCGCCGCCACAAAAAACAATCCTAAAATAATTGATGGAACTGAACGGACAGCATTTTGAAAAATATTTGCAATCCAACGCAACCATAATGGTGAGAGATTTTGTGCTGACAATAGAGCGATCGGAATTGAGAGAATTGCCCCAATCGTCGTTCCCCAGAGTGACATTTGCACAGTCTCAATTAACGCCTTGATCGCCACATCTAAAATGCTCAAATCAGGTGGCCAAAGACGCGACAAAAAATCCGCCATATAAGGCAGACTGGTTTGGATTAACTTGGGATCAACTTTTAATCCTTGTAATGACCAAATATAAGCCCATCCTAGACCGATAATTACTAAAACTCTGAATGCCCAGATGTTGTAGCGGCTGGAAGTGTAGGGGCGAATTCGATCAAGAAATTTCATTAGGCGGCGTTAGCTGGCTGAACTAGGGATAGATTTTGCAACTTGGCAAATTGTCTATCCATATTTTGACATTCCCCATCATACCAGACCTGCCCTTCTTGCAAAATGATTGCCCTCTGGGCATACTTTGCTGCAAGTGCAAGATCATGCAGCACAACTACAACTGTTAATCCTCTGCGATTCATCTCTTGTAAACTGCTCATTACTTGTTCAACTCCCGTTACATCCAATCCAGTTGTTGGCTCATCAGCTAGCAAAATATGAGGCGACTGGATTAAGGTACGGGCGATCGCAACTCGTTGGCGTTGTCCGCCGCTTAGTTGGCGCGCTTTTTGGTATATCTGTTCTTGCAACCCCATTTTTTGTAATAACTGCATAGCCACACGGCGATCTCGTTTGGGAAATCCCCATAAACTTTGCCATGTATTTAGTTCGCCAAGACAACCACAGAGAACGTTATCTAGACAGGAAAGTTGATCGACTAAGCCGCCACCTTGAAAGAGGAAACCGACATTTTTGCGAACTTCATCGACTTGCTTTGGTTGGACTGCCGTGCCACAGATCTGAATTTGACCTTGACTAACAGGAACTAATCCCACCAGTGATCGTAAAAGAGTTGATTTTCCTGCCCCGTTCAAACCAAGCAGAGCCACAAATTCCCCATGATTGATTTTCAAATCAATTCCGTTCAAAATTGGACGATTTAAAGTAGCTTGATAAGCAGTGCTGACATTGTGACAAACGATCGCAGGTGAATTATTTTCTGATTCAAGTTCCATAATTTTAAAGTTCTTATTTTTTGCAGAGCTAGTCTTTTGAAGCTAAGAGGTATAAAAGAATTTTGGTAAAAAGCTTGCGAAGCAAGCTTTGTACCAAAATTCTTGAGTTTTATAATAAATAGACTATGGCTTCAGTCCTGCCCGCTGAATTGCCGTACGCATCGTCGCCAAATGTTGTTCGTGATCGACTTTGACTAACTCAGTGGAGTTGTAAAGGCTAAGAAACAGATCTTTATTCTCAGGCTCATTCAGCTTCAACAAGGCATTAATCAACTTTTCGCGCAGATCGGTAGGCACACTGTCATCAATGACGATTCCATGCGCTGGTACGTTAGGAACTGCGTGCAGTACTCGCAACTTTTTCCCTTCTTCTGCCGTAATCCAAGGTGGGAGCAGCGCATATTCTGAAACTACAGCCACATCGGCTTGACCCCGCAATAATGCTTGTAATGCACTGCTGTAGCCATCCCCGTAGGTAACCTTTCCAAAAAACTGTTCTAAGCGATCGGGCCCATCGACGAATTTGAGTCCCACCAATTCACTGACAGGAAAAATAAATCCAGAACCAGAAGAACGAGAGGTAAAAGCCATGCGTTTACCCCGCAACTGTTCTAGAGTTTGGGTAGGATCAGCCAATGTCTTTAACGCGCTATCTTCAGGAACGACAAAGATCGAGTTGTAGGTCTTCCCTCCCGAATAGTCAGCGCGAACTTCGGCTAAGTACATTTTTGCTCCCGATAGTTGTTCCGCCTTAAGAGCTGCGCGACCACTAAGAAACGCGACATTGGCGCGATTAGCTTTTAATGCTTCCACGGAGGCTGTTTCGTCAGCGGTGATCCCCTTCACAGGCATACCGACTTCTTTTGATAAAATCGCCGTAACTTGATCGACTTTATTTTGTAAATCTTTAGTATCACGACGAGTTGCAAAAGCGATAGTGACCTCTTTGAGCGGAGCCTGTGCTACTTCTGTGGGAGCAGGGGTGGCTTTTGAGGTCGTCTCTTTTGTAGGAATAGATGTCTGAGCTGCATTGGGCTGAGATGGCGGCTGCGGATCATTTCCCGTACAAGCAGTTAAGCCTACCAAGGATATTAAACCTGCGATTACAGCAAGATTAATAGGCAAACACGAAAATTTTCTCATTGATTTTAAAAAAATGGTCAATACACTAAAGAAGAATTACTTGCAATAACTTCTGATTTTAGCTTAAGCTTATTTGAGAATATAAGTCAATAATTTGCAGGGCTTTTTCAGCTTTTCAGCGATCGCCTATTTGTCAAGTCTCAAAAATGACTTGATAATTACGAATTACGAATTATAAAAAAATAATTCGTAATTCATAATTCGTAATTCGTAATTGATATTCATTGAAATCGCCATGACTGAAGATAAAATCCCCCAAGGCGCAGAACGCGAAGTGAAAACGATGGGCGGTGCAGCAATCGATGGTGCACCGATCGCCTATATTATTGTCCTCGCCGCCGTTGCTACCGTTTTAGCATTTATTCCTTTTTCGATCGTACTTGGCTCAGGCAAAGGTATTCCCCTCAGTCAAAGTATTTATCCACTGCTTGGTTGGTTACTTGGCCCCTTAGCAGGAGCATTAGCTAGCGGTATCGGCACATTAATCGGCGTATTTCTTGCACCCTATACCGCAGGAGTTCCCGCGATCGCGATTTGGGGAGCAGTGATTGCAAGTTTCTCGGCAGGTGCGATGGTAATTGGACAAAAGCGCAAATATTGGTATTTGGGATTAACAGTTCTATTTGCTGTCGAGCTTGCGGCATACGCCTACTTAGCGATCGCCCGCAATGGGATTCCTGTAAATACTTTTGTCGCGGGAGCCTTTATCGACTGGTCAGCCTTATTACTATTTGTGTTACCAACTCGCACCTTATTTGCACGCCTGATTAGTAGCAATAACTTTGTAAAAGTGGCGATCGGGATTTTTTGTGGCACTTGGACAATTTGTGGACTGGCTCACCTTAGCCAAGTTCCATTTACTTATTATTTATTCAACTGGCCAGAACCAATTTGGAATATGTTAATTCCGATTATTCCTGTCGAGAATGCCATGCGGGGGATATCTGGTGCTGTCATTGGTACTGGCGTGATTTCGGGTTTGAGAGCGATTAATTTGGTAAAACCAAAGGAAGCAATTTATTAACTCACTTACTTACCAAACCCAAAAAGACGAATCACCTGCTACGCAGGTGATTCGTCTTTTTGGGTTTCAGCATTTCTCATTATCAAAATCGGTTGTTTGAAAGCCCGCCGTTGGCGGGCTTTCAAACAACCGATTTTGGTTTTTCCAGCGCCTTCGGCGCTGGAAAAACCAAAATCGGTTTCATAATGAGAATTGCTGTTTGGGTTTGCTTTTTTATTCCCCAGCTACTAAATGCATTAAAATATGTCAAAAAACTATATGTCAAATAGTTCAAGCGATCGCAAGCAAAGTCGTTCTAAACCCAAAAAGATTTCTAAGTTTAAACGTTTTTTTAAATGGTTAGAATCGCGATTTGCGACACCAGAATTTATTGGGGGAATGTATACCGCCTTAACGCTGTTCTTCTTTATGGCAGCGACCAATACTCTTGCAGGTTGGCTATATGTAATTAGTGGCGTGAGTTTGGCGCTATTGATTGTAGGGGCGGTCATGCCAAAGCGATTACTTGCGGAAATGGTGGTGGTGCGATCGCAAATTGATCCAGTTAGTGTAGGTGATGATCTATGGGTAGATTTGACGATTCAAAATACGGGGCGAACTGAAAAGAGATTGCTGGAAGTTCGGGATATTTTGCCAGAAAATCTCTCGAATATTTTGCAGCAGGACTTGGTGATCGAGTTGATTGCGCCGCTTCAAGAATATCACTGGAAATATGAAGCTAAAACCACAAAGCGTGGTGTATTTCTATTCCGATCCACCGAAATTGCAACCTCTAGTCCCTTAGGATTATTCCGCAGTCGCCGTGCCTGTCCAGCAGGGCAGAAGGCGATCGTGTATCCAACGGTGCTACCACTTGATCGTTGTCCATTGGTTGATCAATTAGGCAGTGAGACAAGTCCGCGCCAATATAGCGATGAACATAATTATAGTAATGCAACGGAAGGTTTAACTAAAACTTTGCGACCCTATCGTTGGGGTGATCCGACCAGATTAATCCATTGGCGGACTAGTGCCAAATTTGGTGAATTACGGGTGCGGGAATTGGAAGTTACAATTGGCGGACAAGAAGTCGCGATCGCCCTTGATAATTCCATCGGATGGGAGCCAGAAGCTTTTGAGGAAGCCGTAGTGGCAGCAGCTTCCCTCTATTTTTATGCGCAAAAATCCAAGCTAAGTGTCAGATTGTGGACAAATGATACAGGCATTGTCCAAAGCGATCGCGCTGTATTAGAAACCTTAGCGGCAGTAAATATTTCCGAAAGTCCCGCAGATATTCTCAAGGATTTGCCAGATATTCCTGTGGTTTGGCTATCCCATCGCAACGATAGCATCGCCTATTTACCCTTTGGGAGTCGCTGGTTGCTGTGGCAATCGTCAGGACAATCATCCAAAGTATCGGTTCCCAATCAGCGATCGCTCGGTTTAACAATTGAAACAATCTTAGACAATGAAGATTTAAGTTATAAATCTTTGCGATCGCAACTTCAAGAATATCTAACGCTTTAAGCGAACTATCGATTGCTATACTTTTTTGATACCGCGTTAATATCGCGATTTCCACGTTCGCATCGATTAAAAACTGGTGGTATGTCATGGCGCTCAAAATCGGCAGACTTGAGATTGGGTATCGCTTGCTAATTTCTCTAACCGCGATCGCGATCGCCTATGGATGGGTAGGCTCTCAGTTAAGTACCTTATTTCGTTTTGGCGACTATCTAAGCATAGGTTTTTTGTTTATGCTAGCGGTAGCTGGCACATTTTCCATCCCTCAGAGTGTCGGTGGACTGTTGGCAGCGATCGCAGCGGTGATTACAGTCTATTGGCAAACCTCAGATCTTACCTATAGTTTGATTACTGCGGGTGTCTGCTTAGGAATGTATTTGCTTGGTTTTCAAGATGTTCGTTACGATCCTGCACCAGAAAAAAAGCTATCTATCCTTGAAATCAGCGCCACACTGATCACTATTGGATTTATGGTGCAGATGTCACTGCTAATTTTACAGACTCCATCAAGCTGGTTAACCAGTACAGCCATCGGTGCGATCGCCGCCGCAATTACCCTCATTGGCAGACAATTTGCATATATCGATCTCCCTCAAAAAATGATTTGGCAATTATTTGGTGGAGTGACCATTAGTAGTCTAGCGATCGGCTTTGCGATTAGAGCAATTATATATGCCACAACTAAAGTGATCGAACTCATATAATTTAGAGCATGACTTGAGGGATTAACCATTCGTATTGATTAGGAAATGCAAGATTAGAAAAAGACATCGAAATACTGATATCAAGAGATTTGACAGCGTGCCACCAGCCAACGGGTATAAATATTGCCTCTCCTGGATTTAAAGTAAATTCGATGATTGGGACTTTTTGAAATGATGGATATTTCTCATAGTCAGGATTTTCGCAATCGACCTCACTGAAGACTCCTCGATAGTTATAGAGCATATGCGTATAGTAAGGCGGAATCATCTTCCATGTTTTACGACCATAGACTTGCACAAATAGAAGATTCATCGGATCGTGATGAAGCGGTGTAATCGTTCCTTCAGGACCAAACCAGAAGAAGACAGTATTATTTAGCTTTTGAGAGTCTAAATATTCAGGAAACATTTCTATATCTTCTAACAAACCACTGAGAGCAGTTTTGAAGATATTGCCGTTGTTTGCCACCATGTAATAGTTGTTAGTTGCGCCGCCAGTCATCACTGCATCAGCATAGTCAGCCATTAGCATTTTTCGGCGATGTTTTTCAATATCAATTTCATATAAGCGATCGCTATTGCGATCGCTTTGGACTTCTATTTCAATCCGTCCATATTTATTCTTTAAATATTCAGGATTCCAGCGCGAAAGTGCTGACCAGTTTTGAGTAATGTCAGTGAGAATAAGCGGAATATTTTTGGCATAATAATTTTCGAGAAAATCAGCGCGTGAGATATTGGGCTTACGCTCAATGATGAGCGAATGGGGAGAAAGTGCTGCTAGATCAGCCAAAATGTTGGCATGAGACTCTAACTTTCTGAGAGCTTGGACAAATTTGTGTCCTGCTTGAAAATAAGGATTTTGATTGGCAGAGCTTACTTCTAGTCTGGCGGCACTGGGGCTAATGCCATTTGCGACTAGCTGCTGCACAATCAGTCGATCGTCCATACCTGCATATTTATTATCAGCAATCCAATGTCGCCAATCATCTGTGATTGGTTCTGAAGTAACTATGATCTGCGAAAAATAACGCGGATCAAAAGTAGAAAACCTTGGTTGATCGTTTTGGATTTTTGACTGCATAAGATCCTCTTAATGGACTCACTAAACTTTCCTAGATCTCTTTGTATATAGCATTTATTCTGCCAGCTATAGAGTTGCGATCGCAACTTAAAAACTCAAAATCAAATAGCCTACAACTTAAATTTAATTCAATCATTGCTTAATTTTTCACCTCAGCTCAAAATCTTTGTAACTTTTGCAACTTGCTTGGGTAATATATTGCAGTCAGGTTGGTAAAAGTTATGTCTGATTCTAAGCAAAGCCGTAAAATTAATCGCTTTTTTGCCGAATTTATCGCCAAGTTAAGAAAATGGCTGAACAAAATCGGTAGTCCAATACGTATTAGCCGCCGTTTTGTCAGGCAATTGCTCGGTGCAACAAAGGGGCAGAGAAAGGGGGGCGCGGCTGGGTTTGTATTGCCAACCGTGACTTTGGTGACCTTGGTGGTTACCTTGTTGGTTGTAACCACTGTGTCAAGATCTTCTGAACGGGCGCAAACTGCATCTAACGCTAGGACAGAACAAGTGTTTCGGAGTGCAGCTACTCCTATAGTAGATCGCGCTAGGGCAAAAATTGACGCTCTCTTAAATGATGGTAAACTTCCACGTACTACACCACCTGAACTAACTTTAGACAGTGTAATCACAAGCGACAGTGGCAAATATACTTTGCCTGATGAAACTCGCTTACAGCTAGTCTATAACTTTAGAGCCCCTACTGCTGCAACTCCAAAGATTAATTATACTGATCCTCAAATCGAAAATAAAGAATACGTCTCTACAGCATGGAAGTTCCCAATTGATACTGATAACAATGGGAAATTTGATTCTTTTGGTTTATACAGTATTCTCTTTCGCGCTCGTCCTCCATCTATTACAGATCGCCCTGTAGTACCGATCGAGTCAAGAGCTTTGCCGATGGACGAAACGACACTCACTGGAGCTTGTGTTGCAACTGGGGGTGTCACCAACATTGCTGGGGATGGTGGCTGGACAACCTCTAGTGATAACAAACTCCGTAAATCGTTCTTTGTTTATGCCGTTACGGTTCCCATTAAAGATGTAGAAAGTTTTCCAGCTGGAGCCCTTGCTGCCAACTATGAAGTATATAAAGGCTTAAATGCCATTAGTGCTGTTGAACTTCAACAAGATCGCGCCCGATCGCCTCAAAATAATAACGCGGTCTTCTTTGAAGGAGATACGGAACTTGTTAACATTGCCACTTTCCGTTTAAACGGAAGAATGTATAGTGCTGGCAACCTCATGGTTGGTGCAGCGCAAAACAACCCCATTACTCTTTTCCAAGTTAGCAGTTCGGGCGGTTCACTTGCTAATTCAGTCACTACTAATCCAAACCTATTTGGTTCTTGCTATTATGAGAAGAAGAATAGTGAAATTTTAGTGGCAGGCAATGTCGTAGAAGGTGACGCGGTTACCAGTAATCCTGCTGATTTGTCTAATGCTGCTTCGGGTAAGGTTAATGTGCATCTGTTCCGAGGATCTGGTGTTCCGCCAGTGGCAGTAGTAAATGGAAGTTCAGGTATCAAGGAACTTGATGAAACAAATCAAAGCGTTAATAGCTCGGTAACAGGCAATCTTAGCTCTGACTTAGCTCTTAATGACTTTGCTTACAACAACCGTATTGGCGCACTCGTCGATGCAGCGATCGCCCTGCGAGGTACTGCTACAGTTACTTTTCCCTTGCCTGCAAACTTTAGCTCTAGCAATATTGTTTATTCGGGCATTAAAGATCCTGCGTCGGTACAAGAAGATATTGTAAAGCGCATTCAAGATGAAGCCCTATCTTCTCAAACAGAGGTAAATGTAGCCCGACGGACTGCCTATGCGGCGTATTTTGGCGAACGCACTAGAAAAGTCTCTTTCCGTGAAGTTGCGTTTGGCGCTGTCGATACTTCTCTGCCTCCTACACTAACTCCCATCCCTAACGTAGACGCAACTATACCACCAGAGTTAGCGCCACCGATTAAATGGATGCTACCGATTTATGCTAACTCCGCCTTTGGTAAAGCTGATACTGCTTTCAACCTGTCAACGGGGAATGGCTTTGACGGTAAGGGAGCAATTTTAGATAGCACTAATGGTTTCACTTTATTAACTACAGGAAACAGGCTGAGACTTGCCGCAATTGATCCAGAGGAGGTGGTAACAACGAATGAGAGAATGTTGGGTGATCGTATTCTGGTAGGTAATGGCTTCCCTGCCAAATGGCTCAAGAAGAATGGCATTACTAATGCCCTTGAGTTTGTCACTGACAAAGAACCTAATTCGATTACGACCAATGCATCTATATTTTGGAATGCTTCCACTGACCTCTCTGAAGCTACAGCTAGCTCTGTAGAGCGCTATCGCAATACTCGTGCGATCCCTCTAAGTAACCTTGGGGTATCGGATCGTGGGGGCTTCTGGGAAATCTCGGCGGCTCTCGATCCTTCGGTTACAGATCCCGCCAACCTTTCTAGTGCTAAATCTCCTGAGTCTTCACCCCGTACAGGTGGATTGCGAGTAGTTACAAACGCAGGTATTTACAGCAGTCTTCCTAAAGACACTTTTTTAAGCAGATTCCGCACAGGTTTTGCTGATGATCGCAGTAGCAACTCAATCTCAACCCTTAATATTGACGAGTCCAGTGTTCCTCTCTGGAATGGTCAACCAATTGACAACCCCATTACTGCTATTGACGAGCGTAAGTTTGCTCAACTCAAATGCGATCTTTCCCTAGATGCCACAAACCCTAATAAATGCGTAGATGACGGCAGAAATTATGTGGTTTGGCCAGATTCGATGCCAATGACTAGTAATGTCCGATGGCTAGATGTTACAACAACACCATCAAGAGGGATTGCAGGTTACTATACACCGATTACTGGCGGCGATGGATGGAGTACAACCACCGAGAATCGCAAAGGCGATCTGCAAATGAGAGCTACAGCCGTCTATCATTACAAATATGATGCTTTCAATGCGATCGGTGATGCGAACAATTACCAAGCTCCTATTGCCTGTGTTAGCAGCTACTTCGATCCATCTACTCCCCTGACCGCAAGAAATGGTCAAGTTCCATCCAGCACGACAACAGTAGTTGATGCTCCTTGGAACTTCAATGCTCAAGGTCGCTCAAACAATGGACTTGTATATAGCGTTGGCAAAACTTCAGCTTCGCTCGATGTCATCTTTAGTGGTATTTCCTACGACACCGCAAGCGGCATGTTTTACGATAGTAGCTTGCCAGGAAATGATCCTGTAAATGGAATCTTTAAATTCAAGGATGCTGCTAGAGAACCTGCCAACAATATAAGCAATCCCTATTCAGAAAGACTAGCCTATCAAGCTAACTTGATCTTCCCCAACGGGCGTTTTGTGAATGAGCCATTACGTGAAGTTCTGAAAAAAATTATTGTTGACAAAGGGGTTGCTACAGCGAGCGCAGCAGGCTTGACCTTACCTCAACAATCCACTTTGGATTCTAATCTTTGTGCATTACAAATCCTTGACAGGTCTATTTTTCTAGCTAATTCAAGCTCCACTACAGCAACCATTACTCCTCCTATAATTTCTGGGAATACTGCTGTAACCAATGTACAACTCCCTCACGGCACTTTCCGTGAAAGCGCTTTCCTTGATGGTAGAGAAGTTAAGTCTCTTAACCGCAATGAGTCTTTGACGGAAGCCGCTAGAGGAAATCGACCTCGTTCTAATACGGTTGCTGATAATGGCTTAGCGATCGCTACTCCAAATCGTTCTGACATCTATGACCTTGAAATTGAGCAACGTCAGCCCCTCGAAATTCGAGCAACTGACATTGACATGGATCGGCTTAGAGGTTCACAAATCTCAGGTGGTAATAACTCAGGTGTTGCCACAGACTACTTGCTCCCTTACAGTGGCATCGTCTATGCATCTCGTGAAGATGCCCTCGAAGACCTTAGCTATTATGATGTTAATGGCGCAGGCAATCCAATTGTTACATCCCTAGAAAAGCGTAAAAACCTTAGCTCTACTGACTTCCTCCTCGATCCCACTCGCAAGCCCAGCAGCATCCGCTTAATCAATGGTTATCGTCTCTGGCGCAGCACCCTCAATACTGCCAATCTTGTTAATGTCGATGGGACAGGAGCAACGGGACTAGTTTCTAGTGCGACTTATACCAGTTTCCCTTGGACAGAACCAACTAAGGGTGAAAAAGGCTTAACCCTTGTATCCAATCTACCTGTATACATTAAGGCTCAGAGAGATCCTGTTAATCCTACTGATACGAATTTAATACCTAGCTTTAATAGACATACACGCGAAGAGTTTACCCAAAAGCTCAATGAGACTTTGTCTAATCCCCCTACAGCACCAGAGTTAGCAGCAGTTTGGAATAACTTCTATCAACGACATGCAGACAATGGAGCATTAGATAAGCTTGACCCTAACTTTGCCTGTCGTCCTTCCTCTAACACAAACTGTACACTTGGTGACGAATGGCGACCTGCCACAGTTTTAGCGGATGCAGTGACAGTTCTCTCTGCTAACTATCGCGATGGCTATCGTACTGATGGAGACTATGATCTTCGTAATAATGCCTACACTTCCACTAGTATTAATTGGCAGTCGCAGCTTAATCCCAATGGCGAAAAAGTTAAGGATAGTAGTTATGTGATCGACTTGCGTCGTAATGGGTTCTTTAATAACAGCTTTGCTACCAGTAGTCCTTGGATTAAGCGCGTTAACTCGGACAACATTGTTCTCACGAATGATCAGACACTATGGATGGGTGATGTAGATCTTACAAATCCACAGAATGGTAATCTTGCTAGCTACAACGCTAATGGTGTAACACCTATTCAGCGTCGGATTAACCATAGAGAATATGGTATGGAGATGTGTCGCAAGATTCCATCTAGTGAATGTACTTTCTCTGATTGGGTGAAGGATGGTTCAGGTACAACGGCTCTGCCAGACTATAATGCAGTTACAGGTGCAATCACTACTCCTGTAACTGCACCACGATATATCGCGGATAGTGATAACCGCTATGCGCGTCGGGTGTCATTCCTAAGGTTTGATGACCTTTATAAAGATGGAAATGAACAATTAATATTTGCTGGTAGTTGCACTTCTAGTCCCTTTATCGTTTGGCCAATGCCTATTGGGGTGGTTAATGGATCCAATGCCACGACTGGTTATACTTATCCGCAAGTAATGGGTGACCTACCCACTCCCTTCCAAACCACTAGCAACCATAGCTATGGAACTGTGCCTTGTCCTGAAACTGGGATGTTGGTTGACCTGTCAGGTAACGTTGACCAGCCTGAAGGACGCAGACGCGATCAAAATAGTCTTGGTTCATTAGAAACTCAAATAGGATCAACCACCGCCTTGCCTGCTGTTGTTTGGGGAACTGGAAACGATAATGGTGTAGCTGGAAACAACGGTAGTGTAACTAATAGCAATGATAATACCAGTGGCGTTGCCTATCCTAATGGTGGTAGTAATCGGAGTACTAATAACGCTGTATACCGCCGCTTTAACTACAATGTCAGCCTCTCAAACCGTGGTCTGTTAGGTACATCGCAAACTGTGCGTGTCAGGGTAACTGTATTTCCAAATAACGCAAATACTTATGCAGGTGAGGTAGGCTCGACTTTCCCATTATTAAGTGATGGTAACGCCAATACAAAAACTGACTATCTAAACGGTTTTTACAATGCTGGTTCTAATCCCCTGATCATGCGGAAATCGGATGGCTCTTCATATCCCACTGTGCCAGTAGGAGGAAAGCTATTGCGTTTGACAGGCACTAGTGTTAACAGTCCAGAAACCGTTGATGCAGAAAATGCTGAATGTACTGATACAACTGGCACTAATAAGCGTTTCTGTACTGTCATCTCATGGACTGGACCAACGAATACAGCTAACGATCCTGATACTAAGAATCTTGCAGTTTTAGTCGTGCGAGATAGTTCTGATGAAGGGACAGAAGAATTTGCAGTTAGGATCGATAACTTGAGAGCAAATCCGACCGTTCCTATCGGATACAATGCTGGTGCACCAGAGCAATCTAGAGGCCGAATTCAGCAATCTAACACGCCTAGCCCTTGTGGAGCCGCATCTACTAACTATTATCAAAATAATGATGATGCTCAGTTGAATCGTAATGCTTGCCCCACGCCAACTCCTACACCAACTCCTACACCAACTCCTACACCAACTCCTACACCAACTCCTACACCAACTCCTACACCAACTCCTACACCAACTCCTACACCCTCACCAACGCCTGGTGGTGTGGGCATAGTCAATCCACCCGTCTTTGCTAGTCTGCATAGATCATCAATTGGTATGTTGAAGTCTTCTATGGTGAAGTCTTCCATGCCGATGTCCATGATTATGCCGCCTGCTGCTGCTTATCCATTCCCCACTAACACTTCCAGTGTTAATTACAAACCATTCCGTCCATTTATTCCTCCCACAGATGTTGGTGCTGGAGGTCAAGAAGGAACGCGCTATGTATGGGGCAACGACATTAATGGTAATGGTGTTAAGGATGATCCAACTGAAAGAGATGATATCTTCCCAAATATTCCACCACGTCCAGGTCCTTCGGGAGAAATCCCAATGTTGCCAGGTAACCTCGCTTACCCGATTGACAACACCAACAATCAACACATGACTAGATCGTTACCAGGAACCGCAGATAAAGCCCTATGGTTTAGATCTGCTGGGAATCCAGGTAACTATCCTGGAGAAGGCGACAACATCCAATACAGCAATGGTACTAACCTATTCCTCAACAACCTCAGTTTCCCCCAAATTGGTGGTGGTGCTGGTAGCTTAAGACCTAACTTAAATAGCACAGGCTCGTTGGTGTTACCCAATACTGCTTGTATTAATCTAACCAATGGGTTTGTGGACGAGCGCTGTGAATTAGGTAGCTACACCTTTGACAGCAATACGATTACTCCTCCTACAGGAACTACCCTACTCAATCTCAATCTCCCCTACAATCCTCACTTCCCTACAGACAACACTGGGGCTGCAAATACTACTAGCTCTACTCAGCCTGCAACTAGCTTTGTGGTTTGTGGTGGCAATGGCAATACACGCAGATATCAAGCGATCGAGCGTTCTAATGTAGGTCGATCTGATATCACTAGTGGTAGTTGCTCTCAGGCTGTCAATAGTGCTGGCGAAGCGATTAGAAACTTCATGGGTAATACGACGACCCTATCAGGTTCTCTCCCAAATCTGAATGGTGGTGCAGGTTTACGTAGCGCAAGGCTTGACCCTGCGAATACTGGCGTTTCCCCAGATAAGTTTGTCGGATTAATTCCCAATGATGATGCCAATAGTCTTGGCGTGCTAAGTGCACCCGTTGCTCTACAAAAAGAGATTAATAAAGGCACGATTAGATTTGAGGTTAACGGTGCGACAGATTTCTTCAAGGCGCTTGTTAGCACTACAGGAGCGACTTTTGCCAATGGTCAGCCTGTCACCCTATACACCGATAGCAATGAGGTCAAACTGCCATCATTCATTAAGGCTTTTACCTCTGCTAGCGCAACTACAGACTTGATTACGGTTACCGATAACCCATTCACGGCTGGTAATGCAGTTGTCTTCTCAGGAGCGGGAACCCCACCTGCACCTCTAACGACGGGAACTACTTACTTTGTTCGTGAGATATCTGGTAATAGTTTCAAGCTGGCTTCAACTGTAAATGGTGCGGCAATCGACCTTACTAGTACTGGTAGTGGCGCTCTGACCTTGACTTCGCAGCTACAAACGGGAGTTACCTATTACGTCCGTGAGGCTCTAGCGGTTAATGGAGCCACTGGTACACAGGACTTTAAACTTGCCACTTCCCCAACAGCCACGGCAGCGATCGATATCGATCCAGCGAATATCGGCTTTCCAACTACTGCTGGGGTGAATGGACATCTTAGATTTGGACTAAATCTGGGACTAAGAGCAGTTAATACCTATGCCGACAACCGCGTACAGGTCTACAACCTAAGCAATATAGGTACACTCCTAGGTGATACTCGGACTTTGTCTGGCACGATAACACTCAGAGCTAACTGCACAACTACAGATCCAGTGACTGGGGTTGCTAGCCCTAGCACCTGTTCATCGACCAGTAATCGAGTTGGACCTAGCCCTGTGTTTATCCTGAGAGGTGATGCCAACGAGAACTATGTATTTAATAGTTTGCAAGTCAGACTAGATGGAGTCGATCCTAATAATGTTTTCTGGGTATTCCCTCGCGTTGAACCTAACTACAACTTTACGGCTAATGCTACAACGAATGCAATTACCGCCACAGGCAGTGCTTATCCCATTAACAAACCTCTTTTATTGTCAGGAACTACACTACCAGGCGGCTTATCGGTAGGAACCACTTATTATGTGACAATAGGCACCCCTCCAGTCCTTGCTCCTTCATATTATCTATCGACTTCTCCAGAAGGCTCTATAGTTGATATTACTTCTGCTGGTAGTGGTACTCTCACTGTCGGCGATGAAGCAAATGTGACTTTCCAAGGTAATGCGTTCAGCCCCAATATTATTACGGGTAACTTCATTGGCACAATGCCAAGCAGTGGATCGAGTATTGATAACACAACTGAGCTTGCAGTCAAAGATAAGTTCTCCTCCTTTAGGGGCGTGAGATTCCTTGGATTCCGTACTACTGGTACGGAGATTAATAATGAAACGCTGTTTGTAGCGATGACTGCCGTTGATCAACCTGCGCTTTTGCCTGTGTTGCAACTGAATGTTCCGAATGAGACAGCAACTTCGACTAATATCGTTCAGCCTAACCCAACCACAACTGCTGGTATTAATGGCACACCACAGGCTACTGGCACTGGACAATGGACAATTCGACCTACCCGAACAGAGGTCAATGTATACTTTGTGGCTGGAAGCACTCCATCGAGAAAAGGTGTAAACTATACTACTTCTAGTACAATCCCTAATCCTGTGTCATCTGATGCGATCATACAGACTGGTGAAACAGGTGGTGGTTTAGCTAACTTTGTACGCTTCCTTGAAAATTGGGAAAACATTCCAATCAAGATTGCAGGTGGCTTCATCCAAAATACCAAGAGTCGCTTCGCTACTGCACCATACACACCAAGTATGGTTACATCTGGGGTAGCAGATACCACGACCATATTTATGAATCCATTGCAAACAGGTAAGGGTAATACGAGTGGTGCGATTTTTAGCGGGTATAATCTGCAATATATGTCTAGAACTGTTAATCGCATTCCCTATTATTCTGCACCGATTCGCCTCTGGGGCTATGATGTGGGTCTGTTGACGCAGCAACCCGATCGCTTTGCTGAACGCTTTGCTGTACCAATTCCTGGTTCTAATGAGTTCTTTAGAGAGATCAGTGGTGATGATCCTTGGGTTGAGGCTCTGCTCTGTGCCCTGGAGCCAAATGATCCAACTGCACTTACTACTGCTGGTACTGGCGCTGTTAATGTGGGTAGGGCGCAAAGAGAAGGTACTACACCGACCAATTATGTCAGACGCGCCTTGCGTGGTACTGATCGCCGTCCTGTCTGTGACACTTTAACTTACGGTACAGCTACTCCGACTGACACAGTTCCAGCCACTCTGTACGAGTAAAGTCTGCATTCACTTATAGATCTTCCTATTAGGAAGATCTATAAGTGATCGGAGATAGTTGACTTTATACTCTTGGTAATTAAAATTTTAATTGCACTTCTGATTGCATTTCTAGATGAGTTTCTAAATGCGTTGTCCTTGTTCTTTGATGATGGTGGGTTATGTTAAATCTAAATTGCAAAGCTTTGGATACCAGATATCGTAAGCCCCATGATGCGATCGCACCTTCTTTTGCGGGTTATCTGTCCCAGATTCTCAAGACAAGGCGATCGCTAGAGTCAGAAGAGATGGGCTTCACATTGCTAGAGTCTCTGGTGGCGGCGGCTGTAGTCGGCATTTTGATTGTGTCGATCGCGCCGATGGTCGCACTTTCTACCTCAGCCAGAGTTAATGCTAGAAGGATCGATCAGGCTACTCAAGCTGGAAGGTCATATATTGATGCGGTGAGAGGCGGCGTGATTGATGTAACTAACTTCCCCAATAGTTTAGTTGCGAATACTCCCAATGCTCAAGATCAATACACATTTGAGGGGATCGCTGTACCAAATACAACCAGCTTTCCACCCGCCACAATCTGTAACAATAGCCTTGCAACTAATGTTCCATCGGGAAAAGTTCCAGGTATCTGTATTGATGCAAATGGCAATGGGTTTAGTATTCAAGATCCTCAAGACTTCTTCATTCAGCCCATGCGAAGTGGACCACTTAGTTCAGTAGCAACTGCTTCAACTGATCTGAGAAGCCAAGGCTTTTGGTTAGCGATTAGGGTTTACCGTGCTGATGCTCTAGCAGGAACTGCACCACTTAGAACTGGGATTGATACTGGAGGAGCTGATACTGGCTGCATTCAGCGAAGTAATGCCTTTGCTAGTACAGCTTCAATTACCTGTCCTGTGGTAACAATGCGATCGCAGATTTTCTTGCCAACGGTTAACCCCAAGAATATTGATGACATCAAAAAAGGCATTGGTTCATAACACTAATCAATCAAGGCATACTGTCCTATGAAAAAACTTTTCCATAAAATAATGGCATCGCGGCAGCGAAAAAGCCCATTGCGATCTTCAAAATCCCGTTATCGCAAAGGTTTTGTATCTGGCTTTACCTTGATTGAGTTGTTAGTAGCGGCTTTGATTGCCTCCTTAATGGTGGCAATCATGCTGGGCTTTTTGGTGGGTGTGTTAGATAGCGATCGTAAAGAAACAGTTAAGACAAATGCCCAAGAAGAATTGCAAGCTGCAATTAGTTATATGGCTGATGATGTGCAAGAAGCAATCTATATCTATGGTGCACAAGGGCTTTCAGCAACAGAAGGAATAAATGCTCAATTACCCCACACCCAGTCTGGTGCAGGTAACGAGTGCAATCTCACTGGGACTAACACCTGCACACCAATTTTAGTGTTTTGGAAAAGATTTACTTTTAATCCCGACGCAACTACAAACTATAGTAATCCAGCAGCTAGTCCCACATCAGAAATTATTGGTTGTATGCCTTATGGAGACGCTGCCCTATTGGCAGCTTGTCGTGCAGATAGCATTGCTGGCAGTAGAGCCTATGGTCGAGATACATATACATATTCACTAGTTGCATATTACCTAAAGAATGACGACCCTACGATTATTGGTAATACTGGTAGTACTTGGTCACAGACTGCGCGGATTTTGAGATGGGAGATTAAGGATGGATATGTGGCTTATTGCAGTAATGGTGGCACAATCGGTGTTACTACTGGTTGCCCTGCTGCAACTAAGGTTACTACTAGACCAAATTCTACACTTATCGTCCCTCCTATAGTCCCTGTAGCCTTATCAGATCCTAACAGATACTTTACTCTGCCATCTACAGGCTTTAACCGTCCTGACTTTTCAACACAGGGTGGTCTAGCGTCTTGGAGGAAGTATGCCAACTTTGATTTTGCGGCTAATCCTTTTGTGACTCTTGTGGACTTTATGGATGACACTGCCTACTCGGCAACTCAAGGTGGATCTGCTGTAGCGACTGGTACTCCTGCTGCGGCTACGGCTGCATTTAGAATTCCTGTTGGTAGGAATGACGCTAGTACTCCACAAAGAAATCTGGATTGTGATGATCCTTCAGTGGGTGTGGGAACGACCGATTCAGTAAATAACTTTACACAACGAGTTCCTGCTGATTTTGCTAATTCTGATGGCAGTAATCCTGCTGGACTAAGTAGCTTTTATGCTTGTGTCTCGCCAAATACCGTTACAGCGAGGATATTCATGCGCGGTAATGCGATCGCGCGCTTGACCACACCTGCAACTGATCGAACTCGGAGACCGCCAACAGCAACTAATATTACGTTTTTCCCAACCGCAGATGTGCGTAGCTTTGGGCGTAGTCAAATCGGTTTAGGTAGATAAAATATAAGGTGAAATCAAAAAAAATGTTTACTTCTAATTTTTTTAGTAACCTTACTAGCAGTTTGTCTAGTTTCTTCCGAAACCTGATTAACAAAAATCAGCGCAAATTTCTAGCATTCGTAACTCCTCCCAAACGCCGCGATCGCTATTCTAAATCTCTAGGTTTCACACTTTTAGAAGTTCTAGTGGTGATGATCATGGTGGGCATCCTCAGCGCGATCGCTGCTCCTGGATGGCTAGGTTTTGTCAATAACCAACGCATTAATACTTCTCAAACCAAGATCTTCCAAGCGATTAAAGTTGCCCAATCAGATGCAAAAATTCGTAGTTCTAGTAACAGTAGTAGAACCAGAATTTCCTTTACACTAAATCAAACAAACAGTGCTTATAGGATGGACAATGTAAGGACTAATGCCTATAGGTTAAATGGTATCCGAACTGATCAACTAGGGCTAGGTGGTCAACAATCTCTAGAACCAGGGGTCACAATCTCAAGCATAACGCCGAACAATCTTCCTACTGTTGCCCTTTCCCTTCCTAATACTATTGCCACCGATCCTGATGTTGGCAAACCCTATATCGAGTTTGATTCGAGAGGACTTGTATATGATCCTAGTAATCAGATAACTTATCCTATTTGTATTAATTTATCAGTAGCTAATAGCCCCAGAATTCGGTGGATCGCGATCAAAACTTTACTAGGATCTGTGGTAACAGGTTCTGAAGGTGCTTGTACTTAAATAGCAAGAAATTTTCTTGTTGCGACTGGCTATTTTGAAGATAAAACAAAAAAAAGAGTTGTGGGCACAAGCTTCGCAACTCTTTTTTTGTGGCGAGTTGTAGCTCTATACCCAAAAAATCATCCATAATCATTAAAAAAATACTATAATTACCAGATAATTATAGTTAAAAGTCACAAAAAATGACGCTAATTGCCAGAGAATATCGACCACGAAAGCGCGATCGCCGTTCTGCAATCATTGGGTTTACAATGCTCGAAGTCTTAGTTGTGATGGTGATGATTGGCATTTTGGCAGCGATCAACGCACCATCTTGGGTAGGATTTGCCAATAACCAAAAACTCAACGCTGCTCAAAGTCAAGCACTTAGTACTCTGCGCCTAGCCCAAAGCAACGCCAAGCGTACCCAAATCATGTGGCAAGCAACTTTTAGAAATACACCTAATGTTTCACAATATGCAGTACACCAATCACCTCCATCAACAATGACCAAAGAATATTGGGACAACTTACCTTGGCAAAACTTTGATGGAGGAGTGCGGATTGTGGATAATACGGAAGATCAACCCCGAACCACCTTTACTAAGCTAACTGCGGTTCCAGAACCAGACATCTATCGTGTTCAGTTTGAATCTCAAGGTAATCCTAACGGGCTAGGTGAAATGGGGCGGATTACTTTTGTGGGTGGTTCTGGCGATCGCAAAAAATGTGTGATTATTTCGACATTATTAGGCTCAATGCGTCAAGCAGAAAACTCAGGATGCAACCAATGATAAAATCTCGTAATGATCGATAACAGCATTGTTAGTGAATATCGTAACCAAACAAATTAGGATCGGCTCCATCAAGTTTTAAATCAGCTAAACCATATTCAGCCCATCGGCGAGTCACCATATCAGCTACATCAGGATCGCTCTCTAAAGGATCTCCCCAATCGCGATTGGTTTCAGGATAAATCTTTGTTGTCGCATCAATCCCCATACGTCCGCCTAGACCTTCCTTCTCACAGGCAAAATCAAGGGAATCAAACGGATTGTCTGGCAAGATAAACACATCGCGGGTAGGGTCAACTTTAGAACTGAGTGCCCATACTACTAGACGAGGATCACGAATGTTAATTGTGTGGTCAACGACGATCACAAATTTGGTGTAGGTAAACTGTGGTAGAGCGCTCCAAAATGCAAGGGCGGCACGTCTTGCCTGTCCAGGGTACGCCTTTTTGATTGAAATAATCGCGGCTTTATAGGAAAGCGCTTCCATTGGTAAAAAGAAATCGGTAATTTCGGAAACTTGTTGACGAAGGATGGGGGTATAGATGCGATTTAAGGCGATCGCGATCATTGCTTCTTCCTTAGGAGGTAAGCCACTAAAGGTGGTTAGATAAATTGGATCTTTGCGATGGGTCATGCAATGAAACCTGATCAATGGAGCCTGATCATTGATGCCGCCGTAATAGCCCATATGATCCCCAAATGGCCCATCAGTTCCGACTTCATGGGGTGTAATCGTTCCTTCTAAAACATATTCCGCGCAGGCGGGAACTTCTAAGTTAAGGGTTTTACATTTAGTAAGCTGTACGCCTTCATTGCCATAGAGTCCCGCAAAAATCCATTCTGATAGATCTATAGGAATCGGAGTTGCCGCCGCCATAATCAGAACTGGATCAACACCGATCGCGATCGCAATTTCGAGTTTCTTTCCAGCCTCAGTCGCTTTGCGTAAATGTCTGGCTCCACCACGTACTGACAGCCATTGCACCGTCATCGTGTTTTTGGACTGCTGCTGCAAGCGGTATACACCCACATTAGGAATACCATTCTCGACATCTCTGGTGATAACTAGGGCAAGAGTCACCGCCCGCCCCCCATCTTTAGGATATGGCTTGAGAATGGGAATCTGATCAAGATCGACTTCATCACCTTGCAGGATGACTTCTTGACAAGGTGCATTCCCAAAGAGAACTTTTTGAGGACGAGACTTAACTACATCAAAGAGAATCTTGCCGAACTCGATCGCTTGGGAGATTTTTTTAGGGGGTTTCGGGCTTTGCAGCTTTCCTAATTTTACGCCGAGTACTTCTAATTCCGATTGCTCCTTCATGCCCATCGCCCAGCAGACCCGCTCGACTGTCCCCAATAGATTTACAGCAACTGGTGTTTTATAACCTTTGACATTCTCAAATAGTAGCGCTGGCCCAGCCGACTGTAAAAGACGATTGCTAATCTCCGCAATTTCTAATTCAGAATCGACAAGGGCTTTAACGCGATGAAGTTGTTTGCGCTCTTCGAGCAGATTGAGAAATGATCGCAGGTCACGGGTCATAGGAATTTGGTGGCGCTTTGGCAATTAGTCAGTAACCTATTGTAACTAAATGTTACGCTCCCCAACCCAAAAAAGATTAGAGGCGGCGTTTTGTACCGCCTCTAATCTTTTTTGGGTTTTATATCCCTAAAGTTTTGGCATATTCACAGTCGGCATTTGCCCCTTCAGTATCACCAAGTTTTGCTTTGGCTAAGCCACGATTAAAATAGGCAGGCGCAGCATCGGGAGCGAGTTCGATCACCTTGTTATAATCTGCGATCGCACCAGCATAGTCTTCGATTTCAGAGCGATCGTAGGCACGGTTGTAGTATGCCTCGGCATAGTTGGGATCGATGGTGATCGCTTCGGTATAATCAGCGATCGCACCCGCAAAATCTTCATTTTCGGCACGTTCCATGCCGCGATCGTTATAGGCTTCTGCGGAGTCAAGTTTATCCGTCATTGCTTTAAAAAATAATTAATGCCTGTGCTTTTCTTCTAAGATACAAGGTGTGAGGTCTCTTAGACCTAATATTTTTGCGCTATCCATAACCAGTTAATTCTCCCTGTATGTATTCCAAGCTCAAACTACCATTTCTCCATGTCTACAATAAATTTTTGCAGTTAATTAGCCCATTACAGGCATGGCGCGATGGCAGCCGCTTATTAGGTGCGAAATTTTTGGGCGGTTTGTTGGTGATTCTCATCGCCACTTTACCTTTTTTAGAAAATGCTCAAACTGGGGTAATTGGGGCGGCTGTAGCGATCGCATGGTTGATGATGTGGCTTAGTGATCGGCGTGGTGTCGAGGATCAATCAGTACCAATTTGGACACCGATTCATTTGCCTTTGATCAGCTATTGGGCGATCGCACTTATTGCCACGCTACTATCGTCTGTGCGTGTCGCGGCAATGGACGGCATGGTAAAGCTAACCATCTATATGATTGCTTTTGTGTCACTAAGTCGATTGATGCGCTTGGGTTGGCGCTCGATTTTGATCGCAACTTATCTAATCACAGCTTTGGTAGCCAGTGCCTATGGAGTGCATCAATGGTATCTCGGTGCTCCCGAACTCGCCACATGGACTGATCCTACCTCCGAAAGCGCAGGAATCACCCGTGTCTACAGCTTTCTTGGCAATCCCAATTTATTTGCAGGATACTTGATGCCAGCTTTGCCATTGGGTATAGTTGCCACGATTTACTGGCGCAATTGGGGCATGAAAGCTTTAAGTGCGCTTACGGCAGTTATGGGTGCATTTTGTATTATTCAATCTCAGAGTCGGGGTGGACTGATGGGACTTGCTGCCACAGCTTTTACACTAGTACTGCTATTAGTTTATTGGTGGGGCAAGCGTTTGCCAAATTGGACTTTGCCAGCTACTTTCAGCGGAACCGCAGGTGCGATCGCATTAGGGACTATTCTCGTACCGACATTGCGTAAGCGGGTTGGCAGTATTTTTGGAGCCGAAGATAGCAGTAACGCCTTTCGGGTCAATGTCTGGCAGGCTGTATTGAATATGATCGCAGCCAAACCACTGTTGGGAATTGGCCCAGGGAATAAAGCTTTTAACCTAGTTTATCCGCTCTATCAGC
Source organism: Pseudanabaena sp. BC1403 (assembly GCF_002914585.1). Classification (NCBI taxonomy): domain Bacteria; kingdom Bacillati; phylum Cyanobacteriota; class Cyanophyceae; order Pseudanabaenales; family Pseudanabaenaceae; genus Pseudanabaena; species Pseudanabaena sp. BC1403. The sequence continues at coordinate 7,011 of NZ_PDDM01000016.1, read as the reverse complement.
GATCGGGCTACAGCGCTCTGGGGACTTATTCAGTCCCATTAGAGATCACAGTTGAAACGGGAATTATCGGCGTAATTTGCTATGGATGGCTGATTTTCTCCATCTTTCGCCAAGCGTGGATTGCACTTAATCGCTTGAGAAGAGATCGCGATGCTAGTGGTTTATGGGTTATCGCCGCGATCGCCACAATCGCGGGAATGATGACACATGGCTTAGTCGATACGGTTTGGTATCGACCTCAAGTGCAATTACTATGGTGGCTAGCGATCGCGATCATCAGCAGTTTTTATATAGCTCCGATCAAAATCAAACAATAGAAAAGGGGGCGCGTAGCGCCCCCTTTTCTATTAATAGCGGCAGTTATAACTTAACTATCAACAAAAAAGGTGAGGACAGTTTCATCAATGCCTTTAAGTTTGAGAGGTTCACACTTACGCAGCTCCTCATCATTGAGATAATCAGCAACCGCAGCCGAGACAAGAATGCAATCAGGTTCCGCCGCTGCTTGGATACGTGCAGCGATATTTACTGTGGGGCCGATTGCGGTGTAGTCTGATCTCTCAGCGCTGCCAAACATACCAACTACGGCTGTGCCCTGATGAATTCCGCAGCGAAACTTGACTTGGGGAATGCCCTGAGTTGCCCATTGCTCATTTAGCTTGGCTAGCGATCGCTGCATATGTTTAGCAGTCAGAACGGCACGGCGTACTTGTTCATTGGGACTACAATCTTCGGGTGCACCAAAGAGAGCCATAATGCCATCACCGATAAACTTATCGACTGTGCCACCATTAGAAAAAATGGCTTCAGTCATTGCGCCCAAGTATTGATTCAGAAGTTCCGAAACTCGCCGCGATCGCAAGGTATTGGCAAGGGAAGTAAATCCGACAATATCTGTAAATAGAACTGTGATCATTCTTGGCTCAGGACGCAAATCAAGGCTCAGTTCACCTGTCGCAGCTTTGGAAACTAGACCAGGTGGGAGAAAGCGCTTAAGAACTGACTCAGTCAAATAGAGATTGAGTTGGGCAACGCGCCGCTCATTGGTCTTGAGAGCCAATAAATTCCGAACTTCTGCTAACAATTCGCGATCATTAAAAGGCTTAGCTAAGTAGGAATCTGCGCCCATCTCTGTACTTTCAATTCGAGTCTCTTCGTTAGCTTTGGCTGTCAGCAAAATCATCGGAGTCCCCGACAATTGAGGGTTTTTGCGAATCATCGCAATTAAATCTAAACCAGAGACTTGAGGCATCATCAAATCGGTGACGATTAGATCAGGGCAATGTTCTTGAGCTTGAGTATAGCCATGAGCGCCATTATGCGCTGAGATCACACTATAGCCAGCCTGATTGAGAACTCGTCGTAAATATCCCCGCAGATCGCGATTATCATCAACGATTAAGATTTTATTTGTAGGAGTCTGCGGTGATTCTTCTTGTTCACTATCATTAATGAATATATCTTCTTCTAAGCTCAAATCAGTTTCTAGATCCGCTAGTTCGACTGACGCTCTTGATATTTGGAGATTTGCAGGTGCGTTGGTAACTTGATCTGGGGGCAAATGCTTTTTACCTGTGGGAATGGCGATCATAAACGTTGTCCCATGACCATAATCTGAGGTCACAGAAATTTTGCCCCCGTGTAGATCCACCAATTCTTTGACCAGTGATAAACCTAAGCCACTGCCCTCATAACTACGATTGACAGAACCTTCAGCTTGGCGAAAACGTTCAAAGAGAAATGGAATTTGATCTTGTCGAATCCCTATTCCAGTATCTTGCACACTGAGAATACAATGTTTGCCATCTGCATCAGTAGAAATATTAACAGTAACACTACCGTTGCTAGGTGTGAATTTCATCGCATTGGATAGCAAATTGTACAGCACCTTGTCAAACTTCTCTAAGTCTAGGTAGATTTCTGGGCAATTGCTAAACTGGCTAAAAAGATGGATGTTTTTGCGATCGCAATAGGGACGAAAAGCATCAATGGTCTGGCGGGTAAATTCGACAAGATCACAAGGATGGAAACAAGCTTGCATTTTTCCAGCATCAAGGCGTTGGATGTCTAGTAGTTGATTAACTAGACGTAGCAACCGACGACAGTTTCGTAAAGCAATCACTGATTGCTCAATTGGCAGTGGTTGGGACTTCTCGATTGATGCTTCTAATGGGCCAATGGTGAGTGTGAGTGGGGTACGGAATTCATGGGAAAGATTTTGAAAGAATTCGGTTTTTTGACGATCAAGTTCAAGAAGTTGCTGTGCTTGTTGATGAGTTTTTTGAAAGAGATTAGCTTGCTGCACTGCGATCGCAGCTTGAGCTGCCACGGCTTGAACCAAAGATACCTCTTCAGGTTGCCATTGTCGTGGCAGACTATTTTGACGCATGGAAATACTGCCAATAATCTTGCCCTCAGACAGTAATGGAACCATGAGCAGCGATCTGGCAATTGAATCTAATGGCAATTCACCCATATTCCATTCTGGATTTTCATGCAAATCCGAGATTGCCACTGGTTGCTTTGATTCAATTAAAGCTTGAAAGACTGGATTAACCGATATATTCGCACTCGATTGCGGTAATATCGGTTCATGAGGATTTGACCTGCTATAAGCGTCTTCCTTAGGATTAAGCAAATGTAACCCGACACATCGCAAGTGATGATCTCCTTCTGTCCATAAAGATAAAGCGCAGCTTTCAGAATTTAAGGCTTGCCCCAATTGCTGGGTAATTGATGCAAAAATCTCCTGAGGATCAAGGCTGGAGCGGATTGTACTTGTGATTGTATTAAGTAAGGCTTCTCTTTTAGCAAGTTCTTGAATGCGATCATAGGCTCTGGCACGAGAGCTGACGATTGCGGCTTGATCAGATGCTAACTCAATTAAGTCTAATTCATCGCTACTCCACAAATGAGGACTGTCACAGTGATAGAGAGCTAGCATTGCCAAGCATTCTTTCTGAACTTGAAATGGAACAAATAGAACTGATTTGATATTCGCTTCAGCATATATAGCTTTATCAGTTTCAGAAACACGCTGATCGTCTTCGATATTATTAATTGAGACAATCTGCGATTGCAAGGTGAGAATCTTAGATAGCTTTGGTAAAGAAATGATCGGTTGACTGTAATAAGAATAATATTCTTCTGAGAGAATTCTAGTCTCAGATAGACGTAAGACACTGGCTGAAACATCAAAATTACGGGCGATCGATTCCGCGATCGACGCGATAATTTCCCGATATGGTGCTGCACTATCCACAGATGAAGCGATCGCATTTAGGAGCGATTGTTGACGAAGGGTGCGGCGTAACTCAGCAGTACGATTTCGCAGAACATTGTGAGTATCAATGGCTTGACTGACTACATTTTTGAGTTCTGCTTCATCCCAAGGCTTGGTGACGTATTTAAAAACTTTGCATGTATTAATTGCCTCAACTAAATCCTCAACATCAGTATAGCCAGTCAAAATAATCCTCATTGTGTCGGGATATTTAACTGCCATTTGACTCAAAAATTCAGTCCCAGTCATCATTGGCATTCTTTGATCGGAGATAATTACTGCGACCTCTCCTCTAAGATCGAGCAATTCCAATGCTTCCATGCCACTATTGGCTCGCAAAACTTGATAATCTCGATAAAAAGTCCGAAATAGTAAATCCAAGTTATCGGGCTCATCATCGATAACTAACAACTTAGGTTTGGGGGCGATTTGCGAACCCATTGATCTACTTCTTCCTAAAATTTTGATGTCGAAATACTCTGAATTTACGGACTAGTGATATTTAATTGATACAGCTAATCTCGATGTTTAGAAGACTAAATTATACAGAACCTATATAGATCTAAAAGTGGTGTAGCCATTTTTAGATCTATTACAAGTTTAATCTTGCCATAGGCACGATCAAAATTCAAAAACTTTACTGAGATAGTCTTTTGGAATACAAATGTGTACATATTCATTTATAAAGTACTGTAAAAAAGATATCTGCCAACCCCAATATGAATTAAATTTAAGTTTATAAGCTCAGGTTGGTTCTGAATATACTTCCTTTTGCATCATAACCGATACTCCTTACGTGTTTTTGCCTAGTATTCTCACCTAGTATTAGCCCAAAGAAATAAGTGATCCCAAGAGTTGGTGCTGCAGGTTTTGTTGATCGCACTATTCTTATTTTTTATTGTATGTCCCCAAATCATAATACCAATTTTGAAAATGGCAATGCTATTTTTAAAATTTAAAACTCTTATTGGGCTTAGTATACCCAGTAAGTAGATGTATATAATTAGTTACACATCCAATCCTGTAAAGCTGCGCCCCGCAGGGGCGCAGCTTTACAGGATTGGGTAATTTATTTTGCACAAGTGCTTAAGAGTTAGTGTTGGTAGTTGGCTTAGCACCTCACCACCAATTATACCAATTCACAAAAGTGTCGTCACACTTTTGTGAATTAAAAACTAAACCCAGTAAGGGTTTTAAAAGCACAAAATGACGTAACCATTTCAGCAACTCTCATTGTGAAACCGATTTTTATAATGAGAATTGCTATAAGCATTTTATGTTTTGGGATTATTCTCTAGGAAGAGATTAAGAAGGTGAGACTTTGTATAAAGTCCTTTTTGCGGCGAGTGCAATGACTCTAAATTATTTAGACATTTAGAATTGAAGCCGCTTAGAAGTCTTATTTTTGGCGACAGATTAAAGCTGATTGAGCTTCTTCGCGATCATCAAAATGGATTTTTTCTCGCCCAATGATTTGATAGTCTTCATGACCTTTTCCAGCGATCAGAATTGTATCGCCTGATTGAGCTTTCGCAATGGCTGTTTGGATGCATTTATGGCGATCGCTTTCGATAGTCATCGGTTTATCACCTATATCAGCGTTAACTCCAACTACGACATCATCCAAAATTCGCTGGGGATCTTCAGTACGGGGATTGTCAGAAGTTACATAAACGCGATCGGCTAGTCTAGCGGCAATCCCACCCATTAACGGACGCTTGGTGCGATCGCGATCGCCTCCACAACCAAACACGCAGATTAATTCACGCTGGGTAAAGGGACGCATCGCCTTTAATAGGTTTTCGAGACTGTCAGGGGTATGAGCATAGTCCACCACGACCGTCACATCTTGATCGTCGCTGACTTGCACCCGTTCTACACGTCCAGGTACATTTTTAAATTCTGGCAGGCGGCTGACCACTTCTGCCAAGCTCATCCCCATATGCAGAGCCGTAGCGATCGCTGCCAAGATATTCTCGACATTAAACTGACCTACTAGTGGTGAGGTAAAAGCGATCGATCCCTGTGGTGTATGTAATTTTCCCGTTGCGCCATTGGGCAAATAGGTCAAGTTTTCAGTGTAAAAATCAGCTTGAGAATTGCTAATGCTATAAGTCCAGATTGGTTTGTCACTGATCATTTGCACCAAACGCTGTCCAAAGGGATCATCCAAATTAATAATCGCTCTACCTTGCAAATAAATATCGCTAAATAGCAAAGCCTTTGCCTGAAAATAAGTCTCGATGTCTTTGTGATAATCCAAGTGATCTTGGGTCAAATTGGTAAATACCGCCACCTCGAAGGGGCAACCCAATACACGCCTTTGGTCTAAAGCATGGGAGCTAACCTCCATCAATCCAGCATCACAACCTGCGGCGATCGCATCGGCAAGTTGCGCCTGTAAGTCCACTGCAAAAGGAGTGGTATGGCTTGCGGTCTTAGAATAGCCAGCCCAACGGGTATAAAGTGTCCCAAATAAAGCCGATGCATATTGGGTTTGCAGTAAAAACTCGATTAAGTGCGTGGTGGTCGTTTTGCCATTTGTTCCTGTTACGCCTACCAACTTTAGTTTTTGAGCAGGATAGTCATAAAATGCTGTTGCAATTTGGCTGCAAGCGACAACCACATCGTCAACTGCGATCGCCTGTAACTGATCTTGCTCAGATAAATTACCAAAAGCCTCACGGGAGACGATGGCTGCGATCGCTCCCTGCGCGATCGCCTGTGGTGCAAATTTGCCACCATCCACCTGTGTTCCTGTCATCCCGATAAATAAGTCTCCAGCTTGACAAGCCCGTGAATCTGTAATTACACGCTTTATTTCTAGCTCATCTAGTTCAGGCTGAGAATTTTGATACCCTGCCAACGCTAGCAATTGTCCTAAACGCATAATTTCTCGATCCTTCAAGCACAAAATATCCCAGAATTCTGACACGAAATCTTGATTTGTGACAACATCAAAACCAAAAAAGGAGAGGCGGTGCATCGCGCCGCTTCTCCTTTTTTGGTTTTATTTAATGAAGCGATCGCTATATTCTGCGATCGCTTCTGGATAAATAATATGCTCTTGAACTTGGATACGCTTTTGGAGATCATCTAGAGTATCGTCAGGAAATACAGGAACGGCAGCTTGCTTGAGGATTTTACCGCTATCGACTTCGAGGCTGAGTAAATGTACGGTGCAGCCTGTAACCTTGACCCCATAGTTAAAGGCTTGCTCGATCGCATGAATACCTTTGAAGCTTGGTAATAAACTGGGATGAATATTCAGAATTCGCTCTGGGAAAGCATCGATTAAAACTTGGGTGACAATTCGCATCCAGCCTGCCATGATCACAAGATCGACATTGTATTGTTTGAGAATATTGATAATCGCAAGATCGAGAGCTTTACGGGATTTATAGTCTCGGTGATTGACTAAAATTGCAGGAATACCAAACTTTTCGGCGCGTTGACGGGCAAATGCATCAGGCTCGTTATAGATGACAACTGCGATTTTAGCTTTCAGTTCTCCATTTACGATCGCTTTAGCGATCGCCTCCAAATTACTGCCACTTCCTGAAGCTAATACAGCCAACACCTTTACACTCACAAATCTTCGATGCCTCTAAACAAAAAACGCAGACACAAGTCTACTATATAGAATCCCCAAAAAGCGTCATGGATTTCTCAAACTCGGCAAACTGGTTAACCATATACGAAGCCAAACAGTCCACATTCACGGCTGG